>CAITAV010000151.1 GCA_903890345.1 uncultured Actinomycetes bacterium | reverse complement strand
TATTTCAGGGGTTTTAGATCCAACGGTTTTACAATCTTTCATATTCCAAATTTCACTTGGCCAGTATCTTTTCTTTCAAACTGTTATCGCTTTATTCGTCGCTCTTACATCTCGGGTGTTAACTTCCTCGGGTTACACAGCAATCCTTTTACTGATGTCACTCATTGCGATTGCGGCGCCAGTATTTCAAAGTCACTCAGCATCTAGTGGTTCGCATGCACTGGCAATCGGATCTCTATTCATTCACGTTATTGCTCTCTCATTTTGGGTGGGTGGCGTAATAGCAATTGCTTTACTCAACGAAAATGACCGCAAAATCTCATTACCCCGCTTTAGCCATATTGCGTTATGGGCAGCAATCGCAGTTGTCATCAGCGGAGTGTTAAATGCAAGTGCTCGACTAAATTTTGCTGCTGCTTGGTCAACGAGCTATGCATACGTCGTAATTATCAAAGTTGTTATTACATCAATCTTGCTTTTCTTCGGTTACAAACATAGAAATCATTTAACCGCCAAACCATCTGTTAATTGGGCTGCCATGACTCGACTGATTTCAGTAGAAGCGGCAATCATGATTTTTGTAACCGCACTCGGTTCATGGCTATCTTCTAATCAGCCACCTGCTCGCGGTGGCGAACAACCATTTAATGCTGCACTTGCAGTTGCAGGAATCCAAATGCCCGATGCGCCATCGCTTAAGCGAATTCTTTTTGAATACGACCCAGATATTCTGATAATTGGCTTATTGATATTAGCTGTTGCTCTTTACATAAAAGGTGTTGTTGTTCTTACTCGTCGCGGGGATAAGTGGCCAGTGGGTCGAACAATTTCATTTGCTTTAGGTATTTCTGCAATTGATTTTGCAACAAGTGGTGGACTTGGTGTGTATGCGCACTTTGCCTTTTCATGGCACATGGTTGCGCATATGGTTTTAGGAATGATTGCACCGATCGGAATAGTTCTCGGCGCTCCAATTACCCTGGCACTTCGTACGTTGCCACAATCTCGTGACGGTGTTGAACGAGGAGTGCGTGGGCTACTTATTACAGCTTTGCACTCACGATATTCACGAATAATTACTAATCCAGTTGTTGCTCTTGCGATATTTGATGGATCTCTTTTTGCTCTGTATTTCACATCCTTATTCGGCGGAATGATGCAGAGCCACCAGGGTCACTTGTTTATGAATATTCACTTCATACTTGCAGGAATACTATTTTTCCATGTAATTGTTGGTGTTGATCCGAATCCAAGAAAAGTTCCACACCTTGTAAGAATTGTTATTCTCTTTGCGGCAATGAGTATTCATGCCTTCTTCTCTGTGGCACTTATGTCTACAACAACTTTGATCGACGGCGGATATTTCGAATCTCTTCAGCGCCCATGGTCTTTGGACTTACTCGCCGACCAACAATCTGGTGGCGCAATTGGTTGGGCAATGGGTGAGATTCCAATACTTATCGCACTCGTTGCTACATTCATCCAGTGGATGCGCGCTGATTCGCACGAAGCGAAACGAATAGACCGCAATACCGCTCGCAAGGCAGCACTTGGTCAGCCAGATGAACTTGCGGAGTACAACTTGTACCTCAATAATTTAAATAAGCGAGATAGAGAGGCGAATCAGTAATGGATGCACTTTTTTCATTGCCAAGTGAATACGAAGAACTTCGTCAAAGCGTTCGCTCTCTAGCTCAAAAAGAAATTGCGCCACATGCAAAAGCTGTTGATGAAGATCATCGCTATCCAATTGAAGCCGCACAAGCGTTAGCAAAAGCTGGATTATCTGCAGCTCACGTTCCAACCGAATTTGGTGGAGATGGTGCAGATGCACTTGCTGTTGTACTAATTATTGAAGAAGTTGCTCGTGCATGTGGTTCGTCATCTCTTATTCCAGCAGTAAACAAATTAGGTTCGATGCCACTTATTCTTGGTGGAACAGCCGAACAGAAAGAAAGATGGCTCACTCCATTGGCACAGGGTAAAGGTTTTTCTTATTGCCTCTCTGAATCTGAAGCAGGTTCAGATGCTGCAGCCCTTCGCACTAAAGCAACTAAGAGTGGCGATAAGTGGATTATTAACGGAAGTAAAAAATGGATTTCAAACGCCGAAGTTTCAGATTTTTATACCGTTATCGCGCAAACAGATCCTTCACTTGGATCTAAAGGAATTACAGCTTTCGTAATTGAGAAAACAGATGCTGGTGTTTCATTTGGTGCGCCTGAGAAGAAAATGGGATTTCGCGGATCTCCAACTCGTGAAGTTTATTTCGACAATGTAGAAATCTCAGATGATCGTCGTATTGGCGAAGTGGGCAAAGGTTTTGTGCTCGCAATGGATACTTTAGATCACACACGAATCACCATTGCAGCACAAGCAATTGGGTTGGCACAGGGCGCATTAGATATTGCAACTGCATATTCGCATGAACGCAAACAATTTGATAAACCAATTTATGACTTTCAGGGAATTCAATTTATGTTGGCAGACATGGCCATGAATATTGAAGCTGCTCGTCAACTCACTTATGCAGCAGCGGTCAAGAGTGAAAATGGTGAAAAAGATTTAAAGTTCTTCTCTGCCTCAAGTAAGTGCTTTGCCAGTGATGTCGCAATGAAAGTTACACAGGATGC
>CAITAV010000150.1 GCA_903890345.1 uncultured Actinomycetes bacterium | reverse complement strand
GGTTTTGCAGGTTTCTTAGCCGCAACCGAATCAGCATTGACATCGATTTCTCGTGTGCTTATTGAAGAACTTGAAAGCAAGCGCGGGGGAGAGTTACTTAAGAAATTTAGCAAACAACCAGCTAAGTATCTCAATGTAATTTTGCTCGTTCGTAAAACATGCGAATTAACAGCAACTGTTTTGCTTGCCTCCATTTTGCTTCGAAATTATCCATCAGCTCAAGCGATGGCACTAACTGTTTTAATCATGGTCATCGTTTCCTACGTTGTCGTTGGCGTTGGGCCTCGAACATTAGGTAAGCAACACCCTCATACGTGGGCGCGAGCAGGAATTGGCGTTGCTTTCTTTTTAGCATTTATCTTGGGTCCGGTGACGAAGTTACTTATTGCAATTGGTAATGCGATTACGCCAGGTGTTGGCTTTAGAACTGGTCCCTTTACAAATGAAGCAGAACTACGCGATTTAGTGGATCAAGCACATGAACGTGGACTTGTGGAATCAGATGAACACGAGATGATTCACTCAGTATTTGAATTGGGCGACACTTTAGTTCGTGAGTTAATGGTTCCACGCACTGACATGGTCTGGATTGAAAAAGATAAATCACTGCGTCAAGCGCTCTCTCTTGCACTTCGTTCTGGCTTCTCGCGCGTTCCAGTTGTCGGTGACAGCATCGATAAAATCATTGGTATTGCATATGTAAAAGATTTAGCACGACGCACCCTTGATCATCATGAAGCGGAAACAAACGAACGCGTTGAACAACATATGCGCCCAGCAACATTTGTTCCTGAGAGCAAAATTGCTGCAGATTTACTTAAAGAGATGCAACGCGATCAGATTCACTTAGCCATTGTGGTTGATGAGTACGGTGGCACCGCAGGCATTATTACGATCGAAGACATTCTCGAAGAAATTGTCGGAGAAATTGCCGACGAGTTCGATGACGGCGTTGAAGCATTTACATGGATTTCTGAAGGCAAAGCACGCGCAAAGGCAACACTGCACATTGAAGATTTAGCCGATGAATTAGGTATTGAATTATCAGAAGATCATTTTGAAGATGTAGACACAATCGGTGGACTGATGGCGCAAAAACTTGGACGTGTTCCAATCGCCGGAAGCACGATTACGGTGGGAGATTACTTAATTACATCCGAGCGACCAGTCGGACGACGTCGTAGAATTAGTAGCGTATTAATCGAAAAAATAGAAAGCGCTGGAAATGACAAGCTTTAGTAATCCTGAAGACCAGAAGTTATTAACTCTTGCTTCAGCAACTCTTAAGCGCACTGGTGCTGCGCAAGCAGCCGCGCTTCGAGATAACACAGGACGCACCTATGTTGCTGTAAACATTGCAACACCATCACTAACACTTGATGCATGCGATTCAGTATTTACAGTAGCAACTGCATCTGGAATTTCTGGAATTGAAAGCGTTGTAGTCGTTGGTCAAAAGCCATCCGGTGCGGGCGCACTTCGTGATTTTTCTGCAAGCGCTACTCTCTTTTATTGCGCCGATAACGGGGAAATTTCTACGCTTTAGCCATTGGCTAATACCCCCGATACAATTTAACAATGCGAATTGTTCGATTTTCTCCTGGACCAAACTCTGGATTAGG
>CAITAV010000149.1 GCA_903890345.1 uncultured Actinomycetes bacterium | reverse complement strand
ATCTTGTGGCTCCAGTCCTTTCAGGTACCGGGCGATGATGGGTTAATTCTAAAGCGATGGTGGCAATTGCTCCAAAAGTTGGTCGATTCGCCCGTGCGTAAGCAATATCGCATCAGGCTCTATTTCGTGCCACGGTTGTAAAACAAAGCGCCGCTCATGTGCACGTGGGTGCGGCAGCGTTAACTCGTCACTCTTTGAAAGCAGTGAGCCATATGAAATTAAATCTAAATCAATGATTCGTGGACCCCAATGAACTTCTCGAACACGTCCCATGCTTTTTTCTATTCCGTGCAAGAGTGAGAGTAAATCAGCTGCAGGTAATTCACTTTCAAGTGTCACAACTGCGTTGATGTAATTATCTTGTTCTGGACCGCCAACTGGTGCGGTTTCATATAGCGAGGAAACAGCAGTGACATCAGTTGCCTGCTTGAGTAATTCGATTGCTAATTCAATTGCTTTGCGTGGTTCTTCTAGGTTGGCACCGAGTGCAACAACTGCTTTCATCGCGTGCGATCAATCCTGACACTAATATCTTGAACTGGCGCACTCACTGGCGCATTTGGTTTGTGAACTGTGATTGCAACGCTTTTGATTCGTGCATCTTCTGATAAAACTCTTTCGGCAATACGGCCCGCTAGGCGTTCGATTAATTGCACTCGCTCGCCAGTAATTTCTGAAACAACCGCATCCGTTATTGCGCCGTAATCAACAGTGTCTTTAAGTTCATCACTTTCGCTAGCTTTATCCAAATTAACTCGTAATTCGACGTCAACAAAGAAGTCTTGTCCATTTGCTGCTTCGTGTTCGAAAACACCGTGGTAGCCAAATGCTTTAATGCCGGTGATCGTGATCAAATCATTCACTTGGCACCTGCAATGACATCAACGTGTGGTTTCACACTATGAACTCTAACGCCCCAAATACCTTGTGGCACAAGAGTTTTTGTTAATTCAATCGTTGCGGCTTCGCGTTCATCGGGATTATCCCCGCCAAGAAAGCGTTTGCGAGATGCGCCAATTAATACTGGATAACCCATAGAAGTGAAATCTTTAAGGTTTCGCAATATCTCCCAATTGTGTTCGGCATCTTTTGCAAAACCCAAACCTGGATCAATAACAATCTGTGACTTATTAATACCGGCATCTAGTGCGGCATCGATCTGTGAATTGAGTTCTGAAATTACATCGCTGACCACATCTGTATAAATTGCTCGCGAATTCATTTGTTTAGACTCCCCGCGCCAATGCATCAATATGTATGGCACGCCAAGTTTCTTAACAGTTGCAAACATTGCAGGATCTGAAAGACCACCGCTTACGTCATTGATAATTGCAGCCCCCGCCTTGATTGCTTTTTCTGCAGTATCTGCGCGCATTGTGTCGATACTAATTTTCACGCCACTTTTGGAGAGTTCGGTAATAACAGGCAACACACGTGATTGTTCTTCTTCTGCAGTGATGCGATCTGCTCCTGGCCGTGTGGATTCTCCGCCAATATCGATGATGTCCACGCCTTCGGCGATCATTTCTAAACCTCGTGCAACTCCTGCATCAAATGAGTTATGACGTCCACCATCGGCAAATGAATCAGGAGTGAGATTTAAAATCCCCATGACCAACATGGGATTTACCGATTTGTAATTAAGCTGATTGCTTCGGCGCGAGTTGCAGCATCGCGCAAGATTCCGCGCACAGCACTAGTGACCGTGCGTGCTTCTGATTTTCTTACTCCGCGCATTGACATGCACAAGTGTTCGCAATCAATAATGACGATGACACCTGCTGCATCAAGAATTTCAACCATTGCATCTGCAATTTGAGATGTCAGGCGCTCTTGAACTTGTGGGCGACGGGCAAATAAATCTACGAGGCGTGCAACTTTTGATAGACCTGTAATTTTGCCGCTAGGAATGTAGCCAACGTGTGCCACCCCATGAAACGGAGTTAAGTGATGCTCGCAGTGAGAAAAGACTTCGATGTCGCGAATGATTACGAGTTCTTCGTGCCCAATGTCAAAAGTAGTTGTTAATACATCTTCT
>CAITAV010000148.1 GCA_903890345.1 uncultured Actinomycetes bacterium | reverse complement strand
CACATTGCAGCTAAACGTTATGAAAACACAGGATTTACTCAAGCAGTTTTTCGCGGCGCCACATATCGCGGAGCAAATGTTTTAGAGGACATGATTGCGCAGACAAAAGAGGCGCTCACAAGCGAGCCATCTTTTGCATACGTTTATATAAATGATCTAGATGTGGCCGGTCATAGCGATGGTGTGGGCTCTGATAAATGGTGTGCGGCATTGGCCTACGTTGATCACGTCGCAAAAGCATTGGTCACTCAATTGCCTCGTGGAACTCGCGTCTTCTTAACTGCTGATCACGGCATGGTTAATGTGGCAGAAAAAATAGTTTTGGGCCAAGACAATGATTTGTTGGCAGGGGTAGAAACTATTGCGGGCGAACCCCGTGCACGTCATCTGTACTTATCTGCAGAGGCAGATTCACCTGCGGCGCGTGCAGATTTTGCACAGAAGTGGCGTCAATATTTAGGTGAACGCGCAGATGTTTTTACTCGAGAAGAAGTTCTCACAAACAAACTCTTTGGTCCATCACTAGTTGAAAATGCACTCGATCGCATGGGCGATGTCATTGCGATAGCTCATGGTGGCCTTATTTTAATTGATCCCGAACGCACATCACTAGAAGGTGCAATGGTGGGACATCATGGTGGGTCAAGTGAGATAGAGAGTTCGGTGCCACTGCTTTCGCGAGTAGTCAGTTAAATTAGTTAAATTCATCCTCATCATTGAGATCATCTTTTTTAGCAGCGCCTGCTCCAAACATAATTTCATCCCATGAAGGAACTTTTGCGCGACCAACAACACCATCTCGAGCTGCGGACTCATCTGGTTCTTCGCGTAGCGCGACAAGACGTGGTGGTTCGGTTCTAATTAGCTCTGGCGATGATGTAATTCGAATTGGGGCAGGTGCTGGTTCATCTGTATAAATCAATCCAGATTCTGGACGTGAATGCTCGGCAATCTTTGCAACACCAGGAGCGTCACCCATCATCCAACGAGCATTTTCATCTTGGGCTGTAACTAAACGACGAGATGGATCGAACTCCCAAATCGCATCTCCATGACCATCACTGTTTGGATAACTCAGTGAAAGTGACCATGTTGCATCGTGGTGGCGCCATGCATTCCACGCTAAATCTTCTTCTGAAATACCGCGTGGCTCTAGACGAGATAAAACAACTTCAAAGAGTGATTCTGGTTCTTCACCAGGATTGCGACGAACAATGATTGCATGTGCTTTATCGATAATGAATGAGCGTTCTTGCAAGATAGGACCTGCAAAGCGTTCGATCTTTTCAATACTTGTTCCTGAATCTCGTGCAATGTCTTGTGCGCTTTCGCCAAGACGCAGGCGACGTTGAATGTCTTTAACACTCAAGATTTGCTCTGAATCATCTGGAACCGAGGAGAGTCGTTGCTGATTAACTGATGCACGTAATGAATCACTGACGCGCAAAGTAAATTCGTTGCCATCGTTATCAGCAAGGGTTATATGAACACCATCCGGCGTTTTTCCCGTGAATCGAAGGTCAGTCACGAGTGCGAGCGTAACCGATGGCAGCCCGATAAGTGGAGAGGTACGGCAGTGTTGTCACAATTGCTGCAAACATAAAGCCAAGTGGAACCCAAAATGCCATCTGCGCGCCAGAGTGGTCGATAACCACACCAGCTAGCGCACTCGCAATCGCACCACCAAGTGGCATTCCTGCAATGACCCACGTCAGTGCTTCAGTAATTTGACCAGCCGGTACAGCGCTTTCAACGGTGCCGTATGCGTTAACGATAAGAGGTGCAATAAATAAACCATTAACAAATAACGCAACAGCCAGGGCGGGAATTGTTTGTACGAAAAGCAGAGGAAGAGTTCCGACGGTAAGTCCGACTAGATAAATTAAAAATCTAGTTGCTTGCGAAGATTTGAATTTGATTGCTCCATTTACAAGTGCTGCAATTGCGCTGCCAACTGCCCAAATCGCAAGTAGCCAACCCGTGGATTCTGGATGATTTCGCTCTTCAGCAAATCCAACAACTGTGATTCCAATGGCGCCAAAGAATCCACCTAAGAATGCGCAGGGAATAACAATGGATTGCACTATTCGGCTTTTCAAAACTGGTGGGTGTGGTTCTTGTTGATCAGCTGGTTCTGCAGGAGGCTCAGTAGATTTCATGGCAGCAAGTGAAGGCAAGCCGATTGCCAAGAACATTAATCCAGCCAAAATTCCTGCAGATGGTGCAATTTTTATCGCACATGTTGTTGCAACTACAGGTCCAACAATGAATACGAATTCATCAACCATTGCTTCCCAAGAATATGCAGTATTAACCAGGTGCCCATCTTTGTTATCTGGCGCATCTTTTAATGTATGTAGCCACCTTCTGCGTACTAATCCACCTGCGTTGATGGCAGTTGATTCAGCAATAATCAAAGAGACAAACCAGGTCCAAATCGGTGCACTCTTAGAGACTAAAAATACGAAGAGCAAGAAGGCGATGATGCGAACTGGTACTGCAAGGCGCAAAATCTTTGCTTGACCACGTTGATCTGCTTGGCGTGACCAAAAAACTTCTGCAGCTCCAACAACAATAGAACCTACGGCAGTGAGAGCCCCGGCCAATGCGTAAGAATCAGTGGCTGCAACAACGATAAAAATAATTGCTAAAGAGTCCATAGCAATTGGCATACGTCCGATAAAGCCTGCACTTGAGAACTTAAATCCGCCAGGTATGCGCAGAAGAGTTCCGTAGGCTTTAAGCATGGGCGCAGTCTATTAGACTCCTGCCTATGAGCGATCAGGCCGAGTTATTAGACCTTGCACTGCGCGTAGGCAAAAAGGCTGCAGAGTTATTAAGCGCTCGTCCAGATGTATTAGAAATTTCTACAAAATCTAGTGATGTAGACATTGTTACCCAGATGGATAAGGCCAGTGAAGCACTCATAGTTTCATCCATTCTCGCCGAACGACCTAACGATGGCATGATCGGTGAAGAAGGCGCAGATAGAGAATCAACTTCAGGAATTACATGGGTTATTGATCCACTTGATGGAACAGTTAATTATTTTTACGGTATCCCTGGATGGAATGTTTCGATAGCCGCTAAAGATAAAGATGGCGTTGTCGCCGGAGTTGTTGTGAGCCCAACTATTAATTCAACGTGGTGGGCGACTCGTGGCGGGGGAGCATTTCATAATGGCAAGAAATTACAGTGCAATGATCCAGTTGAATTAAATAGAACAATGCTTGCAACTGGCTTTGCGTACGAACCTGCAAAGCGTGCGTTGCAATTAGATTTCATAAATAAGTTATTACCTGGAATTAGAGACATTCGCCGCAATGGCGCCGCAGCCGTTGACCTTTGTTTTGTTGGTTCCGGAAATGTTGATGCCTATTTTGAATCCGGATTACACGAATGGGATGTTGCAGCCGGTGGATTAATTGCTACCGAGGCTGGAGCCATCATTTCTCATCACGAGATCGGTGGGCAGAATTTCGTTCTGGCTGCTGGCCCACATCTGCACCAGATCCTGAAAAATACGCTCGGCCTCTAGCCGATTTTCACTTGGCCACGCTCATGTGGCAAGATACGTCTCCTGTACAGCACTCTGTACCGATATACGAATTAGCTGAGGAAATCATGAACGTACTTGACGCCGTAGATGCAGCATCGCTGCGCAAAGACATCCCACAATTTCGTGCTGGTGATGAGCTCAAGATTCACGTACGCGTTATTGAAGGTAGCAAGAGCCGTATCCAGGTCTTCCAAGGAATCGTTATGCGCCGCCAAGGTGATGGCGTTCGCGAAACTTTTACAATCCGTAAAGTTTCTTACGGTGTTGGAGTAGAACGTACTTTCCCAGTGCACACTCCAGTTATCGAAAAAATCGAACTTGTTAAGAAAGGCGATGTACGTCGCGCCAAGTTGTATTACCTACGTGACCTTCGCGGTAAGGCTGCAAAGATTCGCGAAAAGCGCGATGGCATTGAAGGTTACGGCGACGGAATCCTTTCAACACCAGAACCAATTGTTCCTGTATCTGCAGCCGTTGTTGCAGAGCCAGTTGTTGAAGAAGTTGTAGAAGCAGTTGTAGAAACTCCAGTTGCAGAAGTTGCTGTCGAAGCACCTGCAGCAGAAGTTGCTGCAGAAGAAGTTGCTGCAGAAGAAACACCAACCGAGCAAGCATAAGTTTTCACTAATGTTTCGTAAGGGATCCCTCCTTCGGGAGCTCCCAATACTTGTCGTTGTTGCTCTCGTAGTCTCCCTTTTTATTAAATCTTTCTTGGTTCAATTTTTCTATATTCCATCTGGTTCGATGCAGAACACACTTCAGATCAATGATCGCGTAGCCGTAAATAAGCTCCCATTCGTATCAGGCAAAATCAGTCGCGGAGATGTAGTCGTGTTTCGCGATCCAGCGTCATGGTTACCTGAGGCTGATTCATCATCTAATTCAACGATTAAGTCCAAGATTAAAGATGGTCTCGTGCTAGTTGGTGTACTACCAAACCCAGCCAAGCAGTATTTAGTTAAGCGCGTAATCGGTGTTGCTGGAGACCGAATTGTTTGCTGCACAGATAAGAAGTTAACGATTAATGGCACACCTGTTGATGAGCCTTATATTTTCAAAGGTAATGATCCAAGCGACATGACATTTGATATCACCGTAGACCCAGGAAAGATTTG
>CAITAV010000147.1 GCA_903890345.1 uncultured Actinomycetes bacterium | reverse complement strand
CGCGTTTAGTGGAATTAGCCGATCGCGTTAACACATTACAAGTAGAAGCTTTATGCTGGTGTGGATCTCGAGCCACTCACAACGCTCGTACCGTTGATGGAACAATGGTCACCCAAGGAGAACAAGTTGTCGTGGGCGATGTTGCTCCAGGACAAGAAGTAGCCTACGAAGTTTTGTGTCGACGACACCACATGAGAGAAGTAACTGCACGTTCTTCAAAAGCAGCGCACGTTTCCACCGATCCGCTTCCATTTACCTAAAAACAAAGGAATGTCATGAAATCACGAGGCCTAGCAGTAGATAACGCAACATCTCCTTTGAAGAGTTTTGAATTTGATCGCCGTGAAATCGGTGCTCATGACGTCGGTTTGGATGTTAAGTACACGGGAATCTGTCACTCTGATATTCACACAGCTCGTGGTGAATGGGGTTCTGTTTACTACCCATTAGTTCCAGGTCATGAAATCGCTGGTGTAGTTACTTCAATTGGCTCAGCTGTTACGAAGTTCAAAGTGGGCGATCTCATTGGCGTAGGTGTTTTCGTTGACTCCTGCCGAAAGTGTGCAAATTGTCAAAAAGGATTGCAGCAATATTGCTTAGAAGGTATGACCGGTACGTATAACAGCATTGAACGCGATGGGAAAAATGAAACTCGCGGCGGTTATTCTAATAATTTTGTTATTAATGAGGATTATGCCGTGCACATTCCAGCGAACCTAGCACTTGAAGGGGTGGCTCCATTGTTATGTGCAGGAATAACTTTGTACTCTCCGATCAAGCATTTCAAAGTAGGACCATCTTCTAAAGTTGCAGTCATGGGCCTAGGTGGATTGGGTCATATGGGCGTTAAATTTGCAGTTGCAATGGGGGCTGAAGTTACTGTTCTCTCTCATTCTGCTTCTAAAGAAAATGATGCCAAGAAAATGGGAGCTCACCATTTCGTAAATACTAAGGAACCAGGCGCTTTTGCACCGTTGAAGAAGTCATTCGACATAATTTTAAATACAGTCAGTGCCGAACTCGACATAAACGAATACCTACAATGTTTAAAGCTTGATGGAACTCTTGTGATTATTGGACTTCCTGGTAAGCCATACGCTCTTCACGCAGGAGTGATGCTCGATGGAAGACGCTCAATCACGGGATCAATGATCGGTGGAGTTTCTGAACTTCAGGAGATGATCAACTTTTGTGGTGACAAGAACATTGTTAGCGATGTTGAGGTTATTAAGGCTGACTATGCGAATACTGCGTATGACCGCACAGTTGCAAGCGATGTAAAATACCGCTTTGTTATCGATGCAAGTACTTTCTAGCCAATAAAAGTGTGAAGCACGTATACAAAAATTGGTGCTACAGCTAAAGCTGGAAGTAAATTTCCAACTGCAACTTCTTTGATCTTCAGAAGTCGCAATCCAATAGATAAGAGCAATAGTCCACCGACAATTGTCATGGCATCTATTTGGTACTGAGCCAAGACATTTCCGAGCAAGAGCCCAATTAATGTCCATAACCCTTGATAGATGCCGACAGGAATAGCAGAAGCAGCTACTCCCCAGCCGAGTGATGCGGCAAAAGCGATTGCAGCGAAAAAGTCGAGAATTGATTTCAATGAAAGCTGATCTATTCCCGTACCCATTCCATCACTGATGCTTCCAAGAATTGCAAGCGGTCCAATAACAAAGAGAAGTGATGACGATACGAATCCTTCAACGAAGGTTCCTTCGTGATGAGCCCCGAATCTACGTCGAAGATTCTCTCCAAGATGTTCAAGGCGATCTTCTAATTTAAGAGCAGATCCAATAAGTCCGCCGATGAGAAGTGCAGCAAGAATGCTAAGTAGTGTCCAACCTTTTGGAAGTGAAGAACTAAACTCCGCGCTAAACATTGGAATAACTGCGCTAGCAGCAGCAAGAATCGTTATCAAACCTAAAACATCAGTGATGAGATCGCGAGTTTTCAAAGCTAAGCGAGAACCAGCTACAACACCGATGCTCGCGCCGGCAATAATTGTTGTGATGTTGATCAGAGTTCCCAAGCCAATAATCATGATTTCAACCTCATTGCCTGAGTCTATCCCTTAGACTTCACGAATGAGCACAGATGCATCCAAGAATGTTTTTCTGGAATTCCTTCGCCCACACAGAACTATTCCGCATACGCCTTGGGCGGCTCGTCACCGATGGGACTTAAATTTTCAACGGTTACTGATACTCGGTTTCGGTTTATTTATTTTCGGTTTAGGAGATTCCCTTCTGGTACAAAGTGGTACAGGAAATGCTCCATGGACCGTTCTTGCACAAGGTGTCGCAAAAAGATTAGATATTTCATTAGGGATTTCAACATTTGCAATAAGTACATTGGTACTTCTCTTGTGGATTCCTTTACGGGAGAAACCCGGATTTGGTACTTTGGCGAATATATTGATCATTGCAAGTGCTATTCAACTGGGAGTAAATGTTTTTCCATTAGCTCAAAATTACCTAGTTGGAGTTGCTATGGATTTTGTCGGCATTGCAATGGTGGGACTTGGTTCAGCTCTGTACATCACGTGTGCATTGGGGCCAGGACCTCGCGATGGTTTAATGACGGCTCTTCATCATCGAAGTGGCATACGTGTCGGCCGCGTTCGACTTGGCATTGAAGCAACCGTTTTGATTCTCGGAGCACTACTAGGAGGCACTGTTGGGCTCGGAACAGCCCTTTTCGCACTCTTTATTGGCCAATCTATTGCCATCTCATTGGGTGTTGTATCCCGTTTTACCTCGTAGTAATAGATAGCGTTACTTCATCTTCCTCCGGCCTGCGAGCCGTGATTTCGCACGGGGTCGCAAACACCCCCGATACCAAAATCAGGAAGGTCGGTCATGTTAGATAAATACTTCAAAATCACACAGCGTGGATCAACAGTTGCTCGCGAAGTTCGCGGTGGCTTTGTTACGTTCTTCACGATGGCATACATCGT
>CAITAV010000146.1 GCA_903890345.1 uncultured Actinomycetes bacterium | reverse complement strand
CCATTTTTCTCCGGGTGTTCCAATAATTGCTGGAGCAAATGCCCAATCAACTGCCTTCATTGCCTTCGCAATTTCTTGTACTTGATTTACTGAATTACTACGGGGCAGGAAATGATCAACTTCTTGAATCGCTAATACTTCGGGGGCAATTTTCTTAATTGCGCTGGGCAGAGAGGCTTTGCTGCCAGGCGGGATGGCCATCGCATGCAGCAGATTCCACGATGTCAGCCTCATGCGCACAGGCTAGTAGCGTTGCCCCCCTATGAGCACGCTCAAACCAATTAGCGCCCCACTAGATCGGGCAAGTGAACTTCGAAGTGATGAAGCAGCACTTGATCGATTGTGGAATAGCGCAAAAATTATTCGCGTCTCTAACTCTCAATTAGCTACTGATGGAAAGTCGCTGCAATTTCTCAGCGCCGCCGAAGTTGAAAAGTTAATCGCATCAAAGATTTTTACAAGTGGCGATAAGTATTTCCTTGGAATCGATACTGCAAGCAAGGTGGCATATTTCGCCTGGGATTGCGATGAAGTTGGTCTGCCAGCTGGTGAAACTTCAACCGAAGGGTTGGCATCTCTGCGCGAATTAGGTGCGACGTTAGATGAATTCCAACTTGGAATTTCAATGCATGTGATCGCACTATCTAATTGGCATCGCTCACACCCACATTGTTCAAAGTGTGGAGCCGAAACTAAATCAACTTTGGGTGGGTCAGTACGCGTGTGCATCAAAGATCAGAGTCAGCATCATCCACGAACTGATAGCGCAGTTATTGTTTTAGTAAAAGATAAAGATGATCGAATTTTGCTAGGGCATCAACCGATTTGGCCAGATGGAAGATTTTCAACATTTGCGGGCTTTCTCGAACCAGGTGAAACATTTGAGCAGTGCGTAGAACGTGAAGTCTTTGAAGAATCTGGCGTGAAAGTTAATGAGATTAAATATCTTGGTTCACAACCATGGCCATTTCCGGCTTCAATCATGATTGCTTTTTCTGCCGTTGTAGATGATCCAAGCACAGCAAAAGCTGACGGAGTTGAAATCACAGAAGTGCGCTGGTTTAGTCGTGACGACCTTAAATCATCTGTTGCAGATGGGTCGCTACTTTTGCCACCGACAATTAGCGTTGCACGCAAAATGATTGCAATGTGGTTTGGGCCAGGTGCAGAAAAACTCACTGGTGGCGAAACGTGGCGCTAAATTCTGAAGAAATACTTGCATCTTTAGATGATGAACAACGCGCTGTTGCACTTGCAAGCCGCGGCCCTGTCTGTGTAATTGCAGGAGCCGGAACAGGTAAAACAAGAGCAATCACACACCGCATTGCTTACGCCGCATCTATCGGAGTGATGGATCCACAAAAGGTTTTAGCGCTGACATTTACCGCGCGCGCTGCAGGTGAAATGCGTATGCGTCTTCGCACATTGGGTGTTCCTACAGTTGCTGCCAGAACAATTCACTCAGCCGCCCTTAAGCAGTTACTTTATTTTTGGCCACAAGTATTTGGCGGTCGCGCCCCAGATTTGCTCACAACTAAGACTGGTTTTATTACTCAGGCAATTACACGCGCAGATTTACAAGGATCTCTATCTGTGACATCTCGCGATTTAATGCGCGATATCGCATCTGAAATTGAGTGGGCTAAATCCTCACAAGTTGTGCCAGAAGATTATGTAAATGAAGCATCAAAGCGCACGCAAAAGCCACGGATTAATCCAGAACAAATTGCCCAGGTTTACACCGCCTATATGTCTTTGATGAAGCAAGAACGCGCAATGGATTTTGAGGATGTTTTGTTGCTAACAGCTGCGATGCTAGAAGAAGAGCGCGAAGTACGTGAGCGAGTACAAGATCAATACCGCCACTTCACAATCGATGAGTATCAGGATATTTCACCGCTGCAACAACGTGTGATTAATGCATGGCTGGGCAGTCGCCAAGAGT
>CAITAV010000145.1 GCA_903890345.1 uncultured Actinomycetes bacterium | reverse complement strand
GCAATAAGAATTGGTGGGCGGCTTACATATGCGCGGGCAATTGCCACACGCTGTTGTTCTCCACCAGAAATTTCATTTGGAAGACGATCTGCTTTGTCCTCTAGACCAACTAACTCAAGAACTTCAGGAATTTCACGGTTAATTTCTTTTTGTGAATAACCCAATACATGCAATGTGAATGCAACGTTTTCAGCAATAGTTTTGTTTGGCAGCAAGCGGAAATCTTGGAAAACAGTTCCGACTTGGCGGCGTAGTTCAGGAACCTTATGAGTTGCAAGTGTTCCTAAATCTTTTCCAGCAACATGGATAGTTCCTGATGTTGGACGCTCTTCACGGAGAATCAAACGAAGAAATGTTGACTTACCTGATCCGGATAAACCAACAAGGAATACGAATTCACCTTTTATGATTTCAAGGGAGACGTTTTCAAGAGCTGCCCGCTCTTGCCCCGGATAAAGCTTCGTTACATTTTCAAAACGAATCACGTGCGCTCCAATTAATTCGGCCTAAGCGCCACAATTTTCTTTTCTCACGTGGAGATAAGAAATTTATTGCGCTTTCCTTACTGGACATAGTTTATGGAATACACGCACTTTTATCGGGAATTAGGTACTAGGTAAGCCTGTGATTTTTCTCTGAGTGCGGTAAATCACGCGTAATTTATGAACTACGTCTCCAACGAATTCCGGCTTCGATGAAGTCATCTATTTCGCCATCAAGTACTGCACCTGTATTTCCAGTTTCATGATCGGTGCGCAAATCTTTAACCATTTGATACGGAGCAAGAACATATGAACGCATTTGATTTCCCCATGAACCAGAGTTATCACCCTTTAGTGCATTGATTTTTGCTTGCTCTTCTTGGCGACGACGTTCTAACAATTTTGATTGCAATACTGCCATTGCAGTTGCACGGTTTTGTATTTGTGAACGCTCGTTCTGACAAGAAACAACAATGCCTGTTGCCAGGTGAGTAATACGCACCGCTGAATCTGTTGTATTCACGCCTTGTCCACCAGGACCAGATGAGCGATAAACATCTACACGAATCTCTTTTTCATCGATTTCAATATGATCACTTTGGTCCACAACTGGCACCACTTCAACACCAGCAAATGATGTGTGGCGGCGGCTCTGGCTATCAAAAGGTGAAATACGAACAAGTCGATGCGTTCCTTGTTCTACTGACAAAGTTCCGTATGCGTAAGGGGCGCTTACTTTAAAAGTTGTTGATTTAATTCCAGCTTCTTCTGCATACGAAGTTTCTAAAATATCTACTTTGAGTACGTGACGTTCGCAATAACGCAAATACATGCGCATCAACATCTGCGCCCAATCCGCTGCTTCAACGCCACCAGCTTCTGAACGAATTGTGATGAGCGCATCGCGATCGTCGTATTCGCCATTAAGAAGAGTCTGTACTTCTAACTCACTGATTGCTTTCTTTGTTGATTCCAACTCTGCTTCAGCATCTGTCAATGCAGAGGCAGTATCACTCTCACTCTGTGCTAACTCAATAAGAATTGGTAAATCACTTACTCTCTGGCGCAGACTCTCCAACTTAGAAATTACAGATTGTGTACGAGATAAACGACTTGTTATTTTCTGAGCAGCATCTGGGTCATCCCATAAATTAGGAACCCCTGCTTGCTCTTCTAGTTCGGCAGCTAATTTGCGTAGTTTAGGAAGATCTAAAACCTTCTCAATAGAAACAAGGGTCGCGTCAATCGCACCGATCTCTATCCCGTATTCACGCGCAGCCATGGGTAAAGGATAGCGAGATTAGTTACTTAAAAGAATTTTAGGTATGTATCCAACTAAGAGATGCGAATTCCAAAGAGGTAAAGGCCTTTGGAGCGAGTATTTGTAGCACCAACGGAAGTATGTAGTTGAATATTTTTAAGGTTTACAAATGGAAGTTGCAGAGGAAGTACCGCAAAAGCTGTTGTACTAATTCCAACCGAGACGCCATCGCAATTAAATTCACTCATCCAGATATCGCGGATTTCCCTTCTGAGAAGTGAACTGTTTGCAGAGTTCCAATGCCGTAACTCATCGCTTATGGCCGAGTTAGCAGAACTGCATTCAATTGGAATTGGAACGTCACCATTATTCAAAATACCGCTAAGCATTCCACCTTCACCAACATAATATGCCTTGAGATCTAGATTCTGAACCGCACGTTGCACAGCAGCTTCACTTGCTTGGACCAAAGACCTTTGAGCAATTGCAATGGAAGCAATATTTGTAATGACAAGTAAAGTTGCAACGGTTACAACAAAGAGTCCAATAATTAATAGAGAGATAGAACCCTCTTCATCGTTGGCATATTTCTTAGACTGGACTCTTGCAAATTGCAAAACTTTCAAGATAAAGCTCTTCACATCACACCCACGGAGATAAAACTTCTTCAGCTGTAGCCCTAATCTCACGATGACCTTGATTCGAGTAAAAAGTTACCGTCACCGAAATTCTGTTACGGGGAGTTATGCATGGCCAGGTTTCACATTGAATGTGTACGTTCATGGAGGAGATTTCGCTTCTGTCTAATCCCAGAGTCATCGCACCTTCAGCAGCAATAAGGTGAGCGGTTGAATACGCAGATAAATCCCCACGCGATAATGCAAATCCACGGACACTCTCTCGAGCAAGAGTTCTAGCAATAGATTCTTTGTCACTTACATCAGCGAAAGTACTCATAAACAAAATTATGGGGATGAATAAGGGGATTGCAAGAAGGACAAACTCAACAACAGCGCTGCCCTCTTCGGAGCGAATCTTTCTTATCGAATTTTTCATGAAAGCGCTTCCACCACCGCTATGCCAGTAACTTCTGAGCGGTGACCTCTATTGATAACACTTCCGATAAATGGAATTACGATTGGAATACTGCTTACTCTTCTAGTAATCAAAATACCTAAAGAATTAAATGTGCCAAATGGATTTAAGTCCATAACTCGATCCGCAGATGTAAATTGACCAGAAATTGCTCTTTCAGATGCCTCACTTTGTGCAAATGTTCTATCAATATTTCTAAAATTGATTGCAACACCTATTTGCATTGTCACTAGAAACAGAATCAGTAAAGGGATCAAAACCAAAGCGCTTTCAACGGATCCGCTCTCGTCTTGTGCTCCCTTCACTGCTCCATTTATATTCGCGCGCATCGCTATGCAGAAAGAACGATTTTTGCGAACTTTTTGTTTATGCATTACTTAGCGAATTCCATTCATTGAATCGAGAGAGTTTTTCAAAATTGCACTCAGGCGTGGAGATGCAATGGTCCATATCGCTGTCACAAGTCCAGTTGTCATTAATACAACCAAAACCCATCCAGGTACATCTCCACGCTCGTCATTTAATTCGGCGATGAACTTAGATTCATTCATTTTTCTCTTGATGAGTGATTGGGCCCTGAAGATATTGAGGGCAACTTTTATTGATGCATTTTCAGCTACGTTATTTTTTAGATTCATTTTTCTCCTAGATTTTCGATGCGAATGATTTGTAACCGATCTTCCAAGTAAGTTCACATATATCTCGAGAGAAAATCCGATGTTGTGGACAAGAACTATTTGTTGATTATTTTCTTCAGATTAGGCTAAAAATAGATTCAGATTAGATAACGAAGGCCAAAGTGCAAAGAGAATTGAAATAGGCAGAATCAGAAAAACTACGGGAATCATCATGGAAACTTCTGATTTACCCGCGGCACTCAGGACTCGGTTGCGTTCGGCTTCTCGTGCATTTCGAGCATGGCTTTGGAGAACATCAACAAGCGGCGCGCCTCGGAGCATGGCAGTTATGAGCGCGTCAACAAATCTTCGAATGTGCGTAGATTTAATTCGTCTACCCATTTCATCAAGGGCGAACTGGAATGGAATTCCTGACGTTACTGACTTAATGACAAGAGCGAATTCGGCACTCAATAAACCAGATGATCTTTGAGAAACACGTGACATGGCACCCAATGGAGTTTCACCAGCTGCCATGCATAGCGTCAACATCTCCACAATTGCTGGGAACTCACTTTCCAGAAGTATTCGGTTTCGGTTCATCTTTTTCGTCAAGGCGCGATCAGAAATAAAATATCCAGAAATCCCAACAAGTAGAGCGAAGACAAAAACTATAAAACCTGGCTTTCCGGTAATGGTCAGAAAAAAACTGGAGAGAGAACTTAATGCGATCATCACTGCAATTTGTTCAAATCTAAAGCGATTCAAATCCTTTTCATCTGTCATGCCGATTTCATTTAATCGTTGAACTACAGATTCGTGATCACGGAATTTTGGAAAAAGTGTGGAAGTTTGTTTGCTTTTTTGAGCAACGAATTTGGAAGATGCTGTTATGTCTTCATCTTGAAGTAGAAGATAAGCGCTACTAACTGAGAGTAGTAATGGAATAGCTATACCTAAGTTCATTGCTAACTGAAAACTCTAGGTACACGTGGAAGCCGTCCGAGATAGTTCATCCAGATGTAAGCGAGTGCCGTCATGCCTACACCTGCGGCGAGTATGAGCGCTCCAGTTGGAGTTGAATATGAATTTACTGTTCCTGGTTGAGTTGATAAAAGTAGGAGTAATAACCAAGGTGCAGCGGCAGATAAATGTGCAGAGTTTTTCACCCACCCATGTTTGATTTCAATCTCCTTACGAAGAGCGACATCTTGTCGGATGAAATCACCTACAGTGCGCAAGATTGACATCAATTCATTGCCTCCAAGGGATTTTGAAAGAAGTATTGCTTCAAATATCTGGTCACTATTTTGATCAGAAAAATACGCTTTCAACTTCTGAATTCCTCCAGAGAAATCTCCATCATTTTGAAGTTGGAAATGAAACTCACGAAATGCTGGCCTAACAATTTCCGGGCCACGATTAGCCAATCCGGTGAGAGATTCTGCAAGTGATAACCCTGAAGAAATTCCTGAAATCAGATGATCGATAACTTCTGGCCATGCATTACTTAACTGCGTTGCGAATTTATTTTTCTTACCGCGCGAAATAGCAAAATGCGATCCTGAAGTAAGTAAAGCAAATGGTGAGCTAAGGATTAACGAACGCGTGAGAATGAAAACAATTAATCCAGCGAATAAGCCAATCAGAATAGTTCGGTAGTGAGAGTGTTTAAATAGTGATTTCCATGAGTAGTTCACTTGTTCCACCAAGATTCAAGTGGGAATCCAATAGCAGCGAATTTTTCTGGTTTCGGCAACGCTCCCAAACCGCGAACGTAGTGGTCGATGTTCCATTTCCATAGTGATTCGATTTCTGGACGATCATTTTCATAACGTCCAGTCAGCGCAGCAATTTCAGAAATGCGACGTTTTCCGGTTTGATCCATCTGCACATGAATGATTAAGTCGATTGCGGCAGCAACTGTGGGTGCGATGAATTTATGAGAGATATTTTCTCCTGCCAATAGCGGGAGTGTTTGTAGCTTGATGATTGCATCCTTGGGCGAATTAGCATGCAACGTTCCCATTCCGGGTAGCCCAGAGTTTAAAGCGATCAATAAATCTAAAGCTTCTGCTTCTCTGACTTCACCCACAATGATTCGAGATGGCCGCATACGAAGCGATTCTTTTATGAGACGCCTTAAGGGAATTTCTCCAGAACCTTGAAGGTTTGCAGATCTAGTTTGCATTTGTACAACATCTGGCAAATTAGGTTTTAATTCAAAGACTTCTTCAATAGTAATTACTCTCTCAGCAACAGGAATAGTCGAAGCCAAAGCATTGAGCATTGTGGTTTTACCTGACTGTGTAGCGCCGCTAACCAAAATATTTAAACCTGCGTGAACCGAGTACTTAAGTAATTCTGCGATCTTCTCCGTTAAGACTCCTCGAGAAATTAGATCCGTGAGATTTAAATGTCTGAGTAGATGCTTACGGATATTTACCGCCCAATGTTCAGCTGTTATTTCTGGAATTGTTACGTGGAGTCGGCTTCCATCAGGCATTCGAGCATCAACGAATGGGTGGGAAAGATCTAATCTGCGCCCACTCCACATGAGTGCTCTTTCGACAATGTTGTGAACTTCTGCGGTTGTTAGCAACAGATTGGTTAATTCACTTTTTCCTGCTCGAGCAATAAAGATTCTTTCAGGTGAATTAATCCATATTTCTTCTACAGTTTCATCCCTCATGAATTGCGCAAGGGGACCGAATGTAACTTCAATGTCCATGGTTTCTTTTATGGAATTCATTAGCGGAGACTAAAAGGGACGTGAAGTTGTTTGGGAATTCCGCATGATGGAGTGGATAAGATTTTTACCTGGAAATTAACTTAAAGTCACTCATCCATTTTATTTAGTAAATCCAATGTGCTTATGCCCTTCACGGGCTCTCCTATCTTGAAAGTTAAAGGAATTTTGTTACTGACAGTGATATTCCAATTCTCTTCTATTCGCTGTGCCAGAGACTCGTAGTGAGAGCCATTTATTAAGAGACCAAATTCGAAGACGCCCAATCGTGCTGCTAGATCTTCACCGCGCAAGAGGCTTCGAAGAAGGGCAGCCATTTCTAAAATTTCGGATTCGTGACCACTTTTTATTCCGACAAAGGAGATGTTAATAATTCGGAATTCAGTCTGAGAACGTTCAAAACGTGCGATTAGACGATTGAGTTCTTCGTAGAAATAATTTGGTGAAGCAAGATTCGTAAATGTGTCATGAATTCCGTCATGCGAAAAGTTTGAAATTGTCATCTCGGTACAAGTAAAGTTCTTCTCATGGCGTATTCATTTTCCAACCCAGAGCTCCGCAGGGCTACGGTGGTACCCCTACTGCGCATCGAAGGTATTTCGATTCTTGCGCTCGGTTTGTTCCTGATTATTAAAGGGTTGGTAGATGGTGGAGCAATTGAGTGGTTTGTTATTTCTGGAATATTGGCCCTTGCATTATCTGGCGGATTTGGCTTGTTAGCAGCTGCTCACGGATTTAAGACAAAGAGAATGTACGGCCGCGCACCAGCAGTCCTATCAAACCTGATTGCAATTGGTGTTTCAAAATATATTTTCGAAGCAGGTTTTTGGTGGGCAGCTCTTCCTTTAACTTTGTACGCAGCACTCACTATTTATTGCGCTATCTCAATCATTCCCGAGAAGAAATAATCACCAATCCACAATCTGTCGATCTTCCCAGAGCACACCAGTTGTATCTCCTGCATTAAATTCTCGCGTTGCTAACCACACTGCACACTCCGCACCTTCTTCTGCGCTTCGCGGCGCATCGGCACCTCCCATGTCAGTGCGTGAATGGTTGGGACAAATTGCATCAACATAGAAACCACGTGCACCGAGTCCTGTTTCGTGTGCAAGATTTCTAACAAAGGCGTTAACACCGGCTTTGCTAATTCGATACGGCGCAAGTCCACCGGCATTTCCAGGACCAGACATTCTCCCTAAGCAGGCAGAGAAGATGACTACTCGACGACCATCTCGCGCATCTGCCATTGGTAATCCAAGAACATTTACGAGTGTGAATACTGAATCTAAATTAATCGCCATAACTCGACGCCATTCTGCATTCGTTGTTCGCAAAGTCTTAGACATTTTTTCACTCATCACACCATGGGCTAAAACAAGTGCAAATGGTGCACCGTATTTACTCAGTAAATCTTCGGCAGTTTTTCTTGTCTGTACTTGGTCTTCTAAATCACATGTACTTGTTTCAAAAGTAATTCCAGGAAATTCTGCGCCTAACTGTTGTGCGGCATTTTTCAAACGCTCCGAATCTTTTGCGATTAGTACAGAGCTAATTCCTGTGCGAGCCAATCCACGGGCAACTTCGAATCCGAGACCACGAGATCCACCGGTGACGAACGCCAGTTTGGATGTGGATTCACTCGACATATTCATGGCGATACTGTGCCTCAAAGATTGCCATCGTGCCCGTTGGGTTGGGTTTGTGGTCAATCTCGCCTTCTTCAGGCGCTTTCCATATTTATATACACGCACGCGAGCGGATACTCTTAGGCCTGCAAGTAAGTGGTTATTTGAAATTCGCCAAGCAGGGGAGCGCCAGTGTCGGCAAAGGATCCGAATCAGGACTTTGGAGCCAATGAATGGCTCGTCGACGAAATGTACGAGCGCTACCAAGCAGACCCAACTTCGGTTGAACCATCGTGGATTGAATTCTTTAAAACATATAACCCAACAAATAATTCTTCAGCCGCAACTAGTGCGCCAATTTCAGGAGCACCACGCGGCGGAGTTCCACCAACACCAAAAGCTGCAAGTGCCGCACCAGTTGTTACACCTGCACCAGTTGTTACGCCAGCACCAGTTGTTGCAACAACAACACCTGCAACAACACCAGCACCAGTTGTTGCAACAACAACACCTGCAACAACACCAGCACCAGTTATTGCACCCGCTGCAACAACACCTGCAACAACACCAACTTCTGCAACACAAAAACTTGTCCGTGATCGCTCACTGCAATCACCAACACCGGCTGATCCAATTGTTAAACCTGTTCCAGTTTTAAGCACACCAGATGCCGCGCGACTTGAACCAATTCGCGGAGTAAGTGCTCGCGTTGTGGCAAGCATGGAAGGTTCATTAACTGTTCCAACTGCAACAAGTGTGCGCGCTGTTCCGGCCAAGTTAATGATTGATAATCGAATTGTTATTAACAATCACCTCAAGCGCGCTCGCGGTGGAAAAGTTTCCTTCACGCACTTAATTGCATTTGCCATGATTAAAGCACTTCGACAGATGCCGGAGATGAATGCATTCTTTGGAGACATTGAAGGTAAACCAGCAATCGGTCACCCTCAACACATCAACCTCGGTATTGCAATTGATTTAGCTAAAGCAGATGGATCGCGTCAATTATTAGTGCCATCTATCAAAGGTTGCGAAGATTTAGATTTCGCACAATTTTGGAATGCTTATGAAGCAATTGTGGGCAAAGCCCGTGGAGGCACTTTAACTGTTGAAGATTTTGCAGGAACAACAGTTTCCCTTACGAATCCAGGAACACTCGGAACTGTTCACTCTGTGCCACGTTTAGTACAAGGACAAGGCCTCATCATTGGCGTTGGCGCACTTGATTACCCAGCAGAGTTTCATGGGGCAAGTGAAGAAACTCTCGCGCGCATGGCGATTAGCAAAGTTGTCACACTCACAAGTACGTACGATCACCGAATTATTCAAGGTGCACAATCAGGTGATTTCCTTCGCCGTATTCACGAATTATTACTTGGCGCCGAACATTTCTATGAAGATATTTTCGCTGCTATTCGAATTCCGTATGAACCAATTCGCTGGGCACAGGACTTTGAATTTTCTAAAGATGAAGAGATCAATAAGACTGCTCGTGTTCAACAATTAATTCACGCATATCGCACACGTGGTCACATCATGGCTGATACCGATCCGCTCGAATATCGCCAACGCTCACACCCAGATCTCGACATTGTTACTCACGGATTAACTCTGTGGGATCTTGATCGCGAATTCGCAACAGGTGGATTTGGCGGCGAAAAGTTTATGAAACTTCGTAGGATTCTTGGAATCTTGCGTGATTCATATTGCCGCACAGTTGGAATTGAATATATGTATATTCAAAGTCCGGAAGAGCGCCAGTGGATTCAAGAACGTGTTGAAGTTGGTGTGCAAACATTCCCACGTGAAGAACAATTACGAATCCTGCGCAAACTAAATAGCGCAGAAGCATTCGAAACTTTCTTGCAGACTAAGTTCGTCGGACAAAAGCGCTTCTCACTCGAAGGCGGCGAATCTGTAATTCCAATTCTGGATGCCGTTATTTCTAGTGCAGCAGAGCGCGGATTAGATGAAGTATGTATCGGCATGCCACACCGTGGTCGTCTAAATGTTCTCGCAAACATTGCTGGCAAGTCTTACGGACAAATCTTCCAAGAGTTTGAAGGTCACTACAAGGAAAATGATGTGCAAGGTTCAGGAGATGTGAAGTATCACCTTGGCACAGAAGGTGTATTCACTGCAGAATCTGGCGCGAAAACAAAGATTTACTTGGCAGCAAATCCTTCTCACCTTGAAGCAGCTAACCCAGTTCTAGAAGGCATTGTGCGCGCAAAGCAAGACCGTCTTAATGTAAAGAATGCGTATTCAGTGCTTCCAATTCTTCTGCACGGTGACGCTGCATTTGCCGGTCAAGGTGTTGTTGCAGAAACATTCCAGCTATCGCAATTAGCGGGCTATCGCACAGGCGGAACAGTTCATATTGTTGTAAATAACCAAGTTGGATTTACAACATCACCCCATGCATCACGCACATCTCGTTATTCGACAGATATGGCAAAAATTATCCAAGCCCCTGTGTTCCATGTAAATGGCGATGATCCTGAAGCATGTGTACGCATCGCACGTTTAGCATTTGAGTATCGTCAAGAGTTCAATAGAGATGTTGTTATTGACATGGTTTGTTACCGTCGACGTGGTCACAACGAAGGCGATGAGCCATCCTTTACACAACCACTTATGTACAAACTCATTGATGCAAAGCGCTCAACTCGTAATCTCTATACAGAGGCACTCATCGGCCGTGGTGATATCTCAGGTGAACAAGCTGAAGAACTTGCACGCGAATACCAAACACAACTCGAAGCAGTATTTGCAGAAGTTCATAACATCGAACCAGAAGTAGATCCAAACTTTAAGGCACCAGTTGCTGCCAATCCAGAAACGCTAGTTTCAAGTATTGATGAGGCAACTGCTCGCACAATCGCTGCAACTCAAATTGCAGTTCCAGATGGATTTAGCGTTCATCCAAAGCTATTGCCACAATTGCAAAAGCGTGTTGAGATGCTTAACGACGGAACTATCGATTGGTCTATGGGCGAAACACTCGCCTTTGGTTCACTTCTTCTAGAAGGACGACCAATTCGTTTGGCAGGTCAAGATTCACGCCGTGGAACATTTAGTAATCGTCACGCTGTAATCGTTGATAAATTAAATGGAAATGAGTGGACTCCACTTCGCGCATTGATAAGTGATGAAAGCCAATTCTTTGTTATTGACTCTTTACTCTCAGAATATGCAGCTATGGGCTTTGAATACGGATATTCAGTAGTACGTGATGAAGCGCTAGTTCTGTGGGAAGCGCAGTTCGGTGATTTCGCAAATGGCGCACAAACAATTGTTGATGAATTTATCTCTTCAGCGTTACAAAAATGGGGAGAGCGTTCTTCAATAGTTCTCTTGTTGCCGCACGGTTATGAAGGACAAGGCCCAGATCACTCATCTGCGCGCATTGAACGCTTCTTAGCATTGTGCGCAGAAGGAAATATGACAGTTGCTCAACCATCTAATCCGGCGTCGTATTTCCACTTGTTGAGATGGCATGCAAAGAATCCAACACGCAGACCAATGGTTGTCTTCACACCTAAATCAATGTTGCGCTTGCGTGCTGCTGCATCGAAGTTACAAGATTTCACAACTGGACAATTCCAAAAGTTAATTCCAGATGACGCCGTTCAAAAT
>CAITAV010000144.1 GCA_903890345.1 uncultured Actinomycetes bacterium | reverse complement strand
CTTGCTTGGTCATACCAAGGCAACAACTCAGATTTCCAATCAGTGATGTGTTTCCACTGCTTATCTTCAAAGTAAGAATCAGGTGGCTGATACAAAGTATTTGCATACACAAGTGAACCGCCACCAACACCTGCGCCAGCGAGAATTAACACATCAGGCAGTGCGTGAATGCGTTGAATTCCCAGTAAGCCAATTTTTGGGAAGAATAAAAACTTGCGCAAACGCCAAGAAGTTTTTGGAAAATCTTTTTCTTTAAATCTTTTTCCCGCTTCTAATACTGCAACTGAATATCCTTTTTCAGTAAGCCTGAGTGCTGAGACTGATCCACCAAATCCAGAACCGATGATGAGAGCATCAAAGTCCTTAGCCATGGTGTTAGTTTGCAAGAACATGGCAAGATTGCGCAATACCAACACAGGTCCCCGTAGCTCAGTGGATAGAGCAACCGCCTCCTAAGCGGTAGGTCGCAGGTTCAACTCCCGCCGGGGACACAATTACTAATTAGTGCTTGAGAGTAAATCGTTGCAATGACTTTGGCGCCCACCAATTGCGCTCACCAAACAAACGCATCAATGCAGGAACAAGAAGTGCACGAATAAGTGTTGCATCAAGTAACACAGCAAATGCCACACCAAAGCCGAGCATCTTGATCGATGTCACTCCACTTGTCATAAATGCTGCGAAAACAACTGCAAGCAATAACGCCGCAGCAGTGATAATTCGCGCCGAACGCTGTAAACCTTTAGCGACAGATTCGATATTTGATTTTCCATCTAAATGTTCTTCGCGGATACGAGAGAGCAAAAAGAGTTCGTAGTCCATAGATAAACCGAATACGACTACAGCAACCAAAATAACCGAACCTGTGTCAAGTGCTCCCGTTACGGTGAAATCACCCACCAACCATTTCAGGTGACCATCGATGAAAATCCAAGTGATTGCACCAAGAGTTGCAATGAGTGAAAAACCATTAAGAAGTACGGCCTTAATTGGCAAAATAATTGAACCGGTAAATACAAAGATAAGGATGAATACGGTTAGCGCAATCCAACCCAGTGCCCACGGCAATGTTCGTGCAACTCCATCTTGTGAATCAGTAAAGTCTGCAGCAGCGCCACCAATGAGTGTTCCTTCAGGAACCGGGAGTGCACGAATCTCATGAATAATTCGTTGAGCTTCTAACGTGCGAGATGGTTGTTTAGAAATAACCTGGACTCGCACGTCGTTACCGAAGTATTCAATTTGTCCTACGCGCGAAATCCCATAGACACCTTGTACGCGAGCCAAGAAATTATTTATTTCAATCTCTTTACCTGCGCCATTTGGAACTACTACTTCAATAGGGCTTCCTTCGAGCCCAGTGAAGCGTTCATCAATCACTGCTGATGCGATAGCAGCGGGATCAGATTTCGGAAGAACGCGTGCATCGACTTGTGAAAAAGCAATGTTTGTAATTGGTGCAGCAAGTATTCCTAGAACTAATAGCGAGCCAATCACAACAGGAATTGGGCGCTTCATCACATTGCGCGCAGTGTGAGCCCATCGACCATCTTCTTTAGGAGTAATTCCTGCTCTACGTACAACGCCCTTATCAACTTTATGACCCAAGATTGCAAGCAATGCCGGCAATGGAATCAATGCGCCAACAACAGCGAGTGAAATTACTGCAACACCGGCGTATCCAAAAGATTTAAGGAAATTAAGTGGGAAGAACAAAAGAGATGCCATT
>CAITAV010000143.1 GCA_903890345.1 uncultured Actinomycetes bacterium | reverse complement strand
CTCCGATTTCATCATACGTAAACTCTGAAACACAGCGCGGACATGCTGCCGTGGCAAGTGTTTGGGTAAACCCAAGCTGGAGCGGAACTCCAACATACCAAGAGGTTTCTTCAAGCGCATCAACTAACACAATTTCTTCAACTTACGTGAATGATGCAACCGGCGTTAGTGAATCATCAGTAAAAGGTTATTGGGTTTCATCCCGATCATCTTCAACTTGGTACACCTCAAGCAACGCTCCTTCTTCTAACTACGTATTCGTTCCACAGGCTGTCGGAACAAGCTCTACAAGCTATAGCTCAAGAACTATGAGCACTTATGCTTCTGGATCAAACAAATACGGATACTGGAAGTATTCAAGCTGGGTAGCTGGATCATTCACAGCACCCGTAGCAGAAGTTCTAGACAGCGAAGGACCACATTCATTCGAACTTTCTGGAATTGCTATTACAGGTATTCCATCAGATTGTTCCGGAGTTGATTTTGTAGTGAGCGTATACAAGAGCACTGGTCAAAGTAAGCAATCAATGATTACAAGCTGTCGTTCAAGCCACTCTGATTCTGAAGCACTAAGTGATGAAATTACATCCTTTAGTGAAGGAGATGAGCGTCGTTGTTCTGTCAATGTAAGAGAAGTTGCAGTGCAATGGGATGGAACTAATAATTCCAATCCTGCCTTCAACATTGACCGTACTGGTATGACAGATAATCCATACCGTATCGAAAGATATGTAAGTGTAAATACTACTTCTGCCGGTGGAATAAAGATTCTCCTTGGCGGCAGTCGCGGAACAAACGGTACTCGACTTGATGCCAACAATGTAGGAAAGATAGTTGTTGAAACTCAAGATGACTTGGTTGCTAATTAAGCTAAGCAAATAGGAGCCAAGCAAATGCTTGTTAGGGAAGAGTTGTTCGTTGGAGACTCCCAAGATCTGTTATGGATCGAGGGGGTCTCTGACTTCGCTGATTCCAAGATGTTGTTGACAATATCTGGACCAAGCGGGGATAGAAGTGCTCTTATTTCCAATGGGGTTATTAAATACATCGATGTAAATGATTTTCTTGAAGCACCAGAACAACCGGTTGGAGCACCACGAAAAGAAAAACTCGTTGCTCTTCGTAAGGGCTTGCATTATGCAGGATATGCCTTTGCGATAACGATGCTTCTTTTCTCGGCATTCTCCTTCTCGGGAAATGTGAAGGCAAGAATTGTTTTAACAGGGTCTATGGCACCAGCAATTAGCACAGGAGACATCATCATTACTACGCCTATTACTCGTAAGGCTCCGAAAGTTGGGGATGTTATTGCCTACGATGCTAAGCGCTTTAATGGTGAAAAAGTAGCAATTTTCTCTCACAGAATTATTGGGGGAGATATCAAATCTGGCTTCATCGTGAAAGGTGATGCGAATAAATCACCAGATCCGCAGAAGCCAACAAGCCAAGATATTTTAGGTGTTGTTATCTTCGTAATTCCGGTTATTGGAAAATTCTTAACAATGAAAGCTTTATTCCTGATTATCCCTTCTATCTTTGGATTCTGGTTGATCCTGAATGCGATGAAAAATGTTGAATAAAATTATTGCGGCGTTCTTCGCTGCCTTCCTAATTCTCACCTCTGGTATTTCTGGTGCCACGGTTGCGCACGCTGAAGATATTCCTGTTCTTACTTGGGAAAAAGGTAAAGAGCACAACGTTATTTTGGGAGGCGATGGAAAAGTCGAAGGTTGGCAAGTTAACCTAGTTTCTACTGACGCCCCAACTCTAACTTTTCGTCAGAGCAAGATAAATGAAAAAGGTTTTGCAGTCTTTTCAGTCAGTATTCCTGATAATTATCCCGAAGGCGTTTACACAGTTCAAACTATAGGAACCAATTCACCGGCCAAGATTGTCGCTGGTGTGAAGCTGGTG
>CAITAV010000142.1 GCA_903890345.1 uncultured Actinomycetes bacterium | reverse complement strand
CATCACGGTTGGCAGAACCCAATAAAGAAGCAATTTTTTGACCCTCTTTAATGGTTACTCCCCCGATTGTTGTATCGGCTGTCGCGGTTCGCTCAAATAGATGAAGTGGAGCATCAAAACGTAAGAATTCTTCTACTGCTGTTTCTGCTATCTCACGGGCTTTTGTGCGCAGCAACTCTGCTTGGTCGGTACGTGAAAGTGCGGCAACCATTCCATTTCCGAAAGCATTAACACTTGCTTCGTGGCCAGCGTTTAATAAGAGAATGCACGTTGCCACCAACTCGTGAGCACTTAACTTTTCGCCACTCTCTTCAACTGCTGCTAAGTCACTGATCAGATCGGCTCCTGGATTCTTCTTGCGATCCAGCATTAGTCCATGAACATAATCGGCAAACTCTCTTGCGGCTTCTTTGGCTTCGTTTTGATGTTCAAGAGTTGGATTAACTTCATACATCTTTACGATTGACTGAGACCATGGCCTTAGCAAATATTCATCTTCTTGCGGAAATCCCAAAAGCGCTGCGATAACTTTTACTGGAAGTGGTTCTGCGTAATCTGCAATTACATCAAAGGTTTGACCGGCAGCGACTTTATCTTCGATAGCACCTAGTAACTCATTTGTTATTGTTTCTATTGCAGGGCGTTGGCTTTCAATCTTTTTTCTGTTAAACGCTTTAGCGACTAGTGAACGCAAGCGAGTGTGTTTAGGTGGTTCGCTATCGAGAATTGAATCTGCGTGTAGCCAGTTAAATACATCCCATTCAAATTCTGGATCTTTTGCTTTGAATATTCGGCCTAAGGATTTTGTCCGCAGAACTTCGTTTGCATCATCGTAACTGGCTGCTAGATACATCTGAACACCTTCATGCCAGATGGGTTTACCCTCTGCTCTTAATTGCTGAAGTGCTGGATAGGGATTTTCGATAAAAGCTTTATCTAAAAAATCGATCATTTATTCAGATGCAATCGCTGCATATCCTGGCTTAATAATCTTTTCGATTATTTCTAGCCGCTCTGGGTAAGGAATGAATGCGCTCTTCATTCCATTAATTGTGACTCTTTGCAGTTCAGCAAAGTCCCACTTAAACGCGCGAACTACTTCTGTCATCTCATGAGTCATGGATGTCTGGCTCATTAAGCGGTTATCGGTGTTCAGGGTTACGCGAAAACGTAGCTTGGCTAATATTCCAATTGGGTGTTGCTCTATATTTTTTGCAGCCCCAGTTTGTAAATTCGATGTTGGACAGAGTTCTAGTGGAATTCTTCTATCTCGAATATATGAAGCGAGTTGGCCTAATTTTGGTTCGCCGCCACTGACGTCGATGTCATCAATAATTCTTACGCCATGTCCTAAACGCTCTGCTCCGCATAATTGAATGGCTTCCCATATAGAAGGTAACCCATAAGCTTCACCAGCGTGAATTGTGAAATGCGCATCTTCACGCCGTAAATATTCAAAAGTCTTTTGTTGATTTGAAGGCGGAAAGCCATCTTCCGGTCCAGCGATATCAAATCCCACGACACCTTTGTCGCGATACTTCACTGCTAGTTCGGCAACTTCTTGAGAACGATTGTTTTGACGCATTCCACACAAAAGTGATTTCACGTGAATTGTGAATCCTTCTTTACGTGCTAACTCTTCACCTTCGCGATACCCATCCAAAGTTGCTTGAATAACTTGATCGAGTGAGAGTCCTTGCTCTGTAAACAACTCTGGCGCTCCACGAACTTCGGCATAGACGACACCGTCGCGAGCTAGATCGAGTGCACATTCGCGAGCAACTTGAATTATGTTTTCTCGAGTTTGCATGACTGCGATAGTGTGACTAAAAGTTTCTAAATAACGCACCAAAGATCCGGAATCACACGATTCACGAAACCATTTTCCCAGCTCTTCTGCATCATCTGTTGGTAGTGCGGTGTATCCAATTTTCTTGGCGATATCGATGATTGTTTGTGGGCGTAAGCCGCCATCTAAGTGATCGTGCAATAAAACCTTTGGAACACGTTTGATCTGTTCTACGGTCGGAATACTTTGCATGCTCACTTTTTCACCAATTTCAATTTATTCGCTCCACAATAAGTGGGAGTCGCTTCACTTCTCCGCTTCCAATTGCAACACTACCTTCTAATACTTCCTGCGCTCGTGCAAATCGTTCGGGAGTATCCGTGTGAAGGGTATAAAGCGCATCTCCTGCGACAATTTTTTCACCCGGTTTTTTATGAATTTCGATTCCGGCCCCAGATTGAACGCTTTCGCCTTGGCGTGAGCGTCCCGCACCTAATCTCCAAGCAGCTACACCAACCGACATTGCATCCATAGAAAGAACTGTGCCGCTTGCATCTGCAGTAATCGTTAATTTCTCTTTTGCTATTGGCAATGGTGCATCTGGATTTCCACCTTGAGCGCTGATCATTTTTCGCCAGACATCCATTGCAGAGCCATCTTTAAGTGCCTGTGCAGGATCTTTTCCTTTAATGCCTACTAGTTCCAACATTTCGCGAGCAAAAATAATTGTTAACTCCACAACATCTGCTGGACCACCACCTGCTAGAACTTCTAGTGATTCGCGAACTTCTAGTGCATTGCCCGCTGTGAGTCCTAGTGGAACATCCATTGCAGTGACAAGGGCAAGAGTTTTAACACCAGCATCTTTTCCGAGGCCAACCATTGTTTGTGCTAATTCGCGAGCCTTGAGGGGATCACTCATAAATGCACCGCCACCTGTTTTTACATCGAGAACCAACGCGCTTGTGCCCTCTGCAATTTTCTTACTCATAATCGATGATGCAATCAGTGGGATTGCTTCAACCGTTGCAGTTACATCGCGAAGTGCATATAACTTCTTATCCGCTGGTGCTAAACCAGCGCCAGCTGCACAAATCACTGCTCCGCACTCTTGCAAAACTTGCAACATTTTTTCATTGCTGAGGGATGCTTGCCAACCTGCAATTGATTCTAATTTATCTAATGTGCCACCTGTATGGCCTAGTCCGCGTCCAGACAATTGTGGAACAGCAGCGCCGCAGGCAGCAACAAGTGGTGCAAGTGGCAACGTAATTTTGTCGCCAACTCCACCTGTTGAGTGTTTATCAACTGTGGGGCGCTCAAGCATTGACCAATTCATTTTTTCGCCGCTATTAATCATGGCATTAGTCCAGCGAGATATTTCTTGCGAATTCATTCCATTAAGTAAAATTGCCATTAACAGTGCAGACATTTGTTCGTCAGCAACTACTCCACGGGTATACGCATCGATTATCCAATCGATCTGTGGATTTGTTAGAACAGATTTATCTCGTTTGGCGGCGATTACTTCGACTGCCGAAAATGGTTCTACTGCGCTCATCAAAAACTATTTACGATCTAAATCATCGGGACCAAATGCCCAAGGCAAAATAGTGGACATTTTCATAGGTCCATCTGGAGTCATAAGTAATAACTCATTACCGCCATGTTCAAATAAGAGTTGTCTGCATCTTCCGCATGGAGCTAGGTAATCACCTTGTGCGTCAACGCAAAGAACTGCAATGAGGCGCCCACCACCACTCATGACGAGTTCAGAAGTCATGCTGCATTCAGCGCATAATCCAAGTCCATAACTCGCATTTTCTACATTACAGCCGCTGATAATTCGTCCATCATTGACCAGACCCGCAACGCCAACTGGAAAATTTGAATACGGTGCGTACGCTTTTTTGCTTGCAGCAATGGCTGTTGCGTGTAAGAGTTGCCAATCAGGTGTAAGTGACATTTATTTCAATCCACCACGTCTATATGGGAATCCTGCAGCGGCAGGCCCTCGTAATCGTTGTGAAGCAAAAGATAAAACAATCAATGTGGCTAGGTAAGGTGTCATTGTTACAAGCTGACCAGGAAGTTCATCAAAGGCAATAAAGAACCAGGCAAAAAATGCAGCGGTGGCTAGAGCAACTAATCCACCAACGAGTTTTGCTTGCTTAAATGATCGCCATGATGCAAATATCAAGAATGCAACAATGAGTAATAAGAGCGCATGAATAGCAGTGGAGTCTCGGAGTTGAAGTGCGTCGGCAAAACCGAAGAGCGCAGCACCTGCAAATAATCCACCTGGGCGCCAATTACCGAAAAGCATCGCCGCTAATCCAATATATCCGCGGCCACCAATCTGATTCTCTTGATAATGATTGGCTGCAACTATTGCTAAGAATCCACCACCAAGGCCTGCAAACCCACCAGAGAGTAAAACGCCCCAATATTTCATTACATAAACATTTACACCGAGTGATTCAGCAGCAATTGGTGATTCACCAGTACTGCGCAGGCGCAATCCAAATGAAGTCTTCCATAAGATGAAATAGCTCAGTGGAACAAGAGCAACAGCAATCATTGTTACGTAAGAAAGCTCTCCAGTTAAGCCACGTAGTACTCGAGATATATCTGAAATCAAGAACCAATTCTTTTCACCTATTGCGCCAAGTAGATCAGGGCTCTGCCAACCAAAATACTTTCCGGCCGAAAGAATTGGCAATCCATTTTGGCCAATAGGTTCAACATCCGGTGACTGTGATGGGCCTGGCCAGGATCCACCTTGAGCCAGGATTGTTGAGATGTATCGAACTAAACCGGCTGCAATAATATTTATTGCCACACCTGAAACAACGTGATCAACTCCAAATGTAATTGTTGCTACGGCATGGACCAATGCTCCAACTGCACCGAAGAAAATTGCAGCAAGTAAACCAACCCATGGTCCGTGTTTGCTTCCCATGAATCCGCCTGCCCAGGCGCCCATAATCATCATTCCTTCAAGGCCAATATTTACAACGCCAGCACGTTCGGCGAATAAGCCACCTAAGGCTGCCAAAACAATTGGAATTGATAGTAATAGAGCGGCTTTTGCGGTTCCGACGCTAGTTAAATCAGATGCACCAGTTGCAATTCGTACGATTGAAAGAATTGCAATAATTCCGAAGAAAATCACAACTATGCGTCGCATTCCTGAAAGCTTTCCTTTTTCTAACATTACTTGTCACCTGCCTTGGCAAGTGCGTGGCTTTGGAGAGTGAGCTGGTATCTGCGAACAACTTCGTATGCAATAACAGCACTGAGCAAAATAGAACCTTGCATAATCACATAAGTCTCTGGTGCAATATCAATGAGTTCAAGTGTTCGCGAAGCTACTTCAAGGAAACCAAATAGCAATGCGCTAATTGCCATTCCTACGGCCGAATTG
>CAITAV010000141.1 GCA_903890345.1 uncultured Actinomycetes bacterium | reverse complement strand
TTTAGACGGAACAATCGTTGCTCACTACGGCGAAGTAACCGAAAGAACCATTAACGCATTTCGCACAGCCCACGACATGGGTGTAGAAATATTTTTTGTCACAGGTCGACCACCACGTTGGATGCCAGAGATTAAAGAAGCATTCGGTATCGGAAAAGCAATCTGTGGAAACGGTGCACAGCTATTTGATTTACAAAGTCAAAAAGTTCTTGAAGAGTGGCTCATCCCGGTAGATGCTCAAATCGAAACAGTGAAACGATTACGTAAAGTAATTCCACAAATTTCATTTGCGTCAGAGGCCCACAATTATTTCCATCGCGAAAAGAAATACGTGCCGCGTTGGGATGTTGGCTTAGATAACGTCGGCGTAGATGACATAACAGAAATTATGACTTCTCCATCCCTTAAATTATTAGCTCGTTGTTCTGAGCAGGAACTCTCTTCTGATGAAATGCTTGCGATCGCTACAAAAGAATTAAAAGATCTTGTAACTGTTACGCATTCAAATCCACATGATTCACTCTTAGAAATTTCAGCAATCGGTGTTTCAAAGGGCGCAACACTTGCAAAAATGGCAGAACGTTTAGGAATTAGTGCAGAAGATTGTGTTTCATTTGGCGATAACCCAAATGACATTTCAATGCTCGAATGGTGCGGGCGATCATATGCAATGGCTGATGGACATCCAGATGCCCATAAGGCTGCTAAATCAATTGCAGAACCACACACAGATGATGGAGTCGCAATGATTATTGAGGAGTTATTGAAACTTCCTCCTCGTTAATTAGCGTTAAAAATTGGTCAATTTTAAGTGATGGCCTTCTTCAGGTAGATTACGCGACGGAGGGCTCGCATAGCGGCCGAGTGCACCGGTCTTGAAAACCGGCAGGTGAAAGCCTCGTGGGTTCAAATCCCACGCCCTCCGCTCTTTTTGTTTATGGCATTAATTTTCGAGCATTTGTGGCTGACTTCATACCTATTTATACGTACTCCAACCTAGCAACTTAACAACAGTCGGAGCACACTTACCCCTATAAAAGTTCCAAACTTTTAACACCAAAGGGGCTGTAGATGTCAGGAGTTTTCTCGCCAACGCGAGCAAAGATCAAAGAGCGCACACTGCGCACTGATAAATGGTGGCTCCAACCTGCAATTACATTTGGTGTTTTATTTAGTTTTGTAATTTATGCAACATTTCGTGCATTCGAAAACAAATATTATTTTGCAGAACCACTTGTTTCACCTTTTTATTCTCCTTGCCTTTCAACAAGTTGCATCGAAGGCTCATCACTTCTAGGCCAACCTTTTAATAATGAATACTTCGGAATCGGAATTTCACCAGCGCTATTTATTTTGATCTTCCCACTCGGATTCCGTATGACTTGTTATTACTATCGCAAGGCGTATTACCGTGCATTTTGGATGTCACCACCTGCTTGCGCAGTTGCAGAACCACACACTAAATACACAGGCGAAACTCGCGCACCATTAATTTTGCAAAATGGTCACCGCTGGTTCTTCTACTTCGGTTTGATTTTTAATGTGTTGCTTACATATGACGCAATTCTTGCCTTTAGAGATGCAGAAAAGCATTGGGGTCACGTAAGCGTTGGAACTCTTGTGTTGTTGCTTAACGCAACTCTTCTCTGGTTGTACTCAATGTCATGTCACACATGTCGCCACACACTTGGCGGACGTTTAAAGCACTTCTCTAAACACCCAGTGCGTTACAAGTTGTGGTCATGGGTTTCAGTTCTCAATCACAAGCACCCAACATTTGCATGGATCTCACTCTTCGGAGTTGCATTCGCAGATATATATGTACGAAACGTCGCTTCAGGCGCCTGGACAAACTTCTATTTCTTCTAAACGAGAGCAGCTAAATAAATGACAAACCTCGAACGCCACTCATATGACGTAGTTGTCATTGGCGCGGGCGGCGCTGGTCTTCGTGCTGCAGTAGAAGCACGCGAAGCAGGTTTGCGCGTTGCAATTATTTGTAAATCTCTCTTTGGTAAAGCACACACTGTTATGGCAGAAGGTGGCGCCGCTGCATCAATGGGAAACGTCAATGACAATGACAATTGGCAGGTTCACTTTCGCGACACAATGCGCGGTGGAAAATTCCTTAACCACTACAGAATGGCTGAATTACACGCCAAAGAATCACCAGATCGCATTTGGGAACTAGAACAATGGGGCGCACTCTTTGATCGCACCTCAGAAGGAAAAATTAGCCAACGCAACTTCGGCGGACATGAATACCCACGCCTTGCACACGTTGGCGATCGCACCGGCCTTGAACTTATTCGCACAATGCAACAACGCATCGTTGCCCTGCAACAAAAAGATGGCAAGACATATCAATCAATGGAGAGCCATCTCAAAGTATTTGCAGAGTTAACAGTTACTGAAATTTTAAAAGAAGATGGAAAGATTGCAGGTGTCTACGGATACTGGCGCGAAACTGGCGCTGAAGTTTTGTTTGAAGCACCAGCAGTAATCATTGCAACTGGTGGCGTTGGAAAAACTTTTAAAATTACATCAAACTCCTGGGAAGGCACTGGAGATGGTCATGCACTTGCACTTAAAGCTGGTGCAAATCTTGTTGATATGGAGTTCTTACAATTTCACCCAACAGGAATGGTTTGGCCACCATCGGTTCGCGGAATTTTAGTTACCGAATCAGTTCGCGGTGAAGGCGGAGTTCTTACCAACACTAAGGGCGAACGCTTTATGTTTAAGTACATTCCAGATGTATTTAAAGATAAGTATGCAGACAATGAAGAAGAAGCTGATCGTTGGTACACGGATCAAGATAACAATCGCCGCCCGCCAGAGTTATTGCCACGCGATGAAGTTGCTCGCGCAATTAACACAGAAGTTAAAGCAGGACGCGGCACAGAACACGGCGGAGTGTTCCTCGATGTTTCAAAGCGCCTTAGCGCCGAAGTAATTAAAAAGCGTCTGCCATCTATGTGGCACCAGTTCTATGAATTAGCTGGCGTTGACATTACAAAAGAAGCAATGGAAGTTGGCCCAACATGTCACTACGTAATGGGTGGCGTTGAAGTAGAACCAGATACTGCAGCAGCAGTCGGTGTTCCAGGTTTATTTGCAGCAGGCGAAGTTGCTGGCGGAATGCACGGTTCAAATCGACTTGGCGGTAATTCACTCTCTGACTTACTTGTATTTGGCCGTCGCGCAGGCATGGGCGCATCTGAATATGTAAAGAGTGCAAAGCCGGTTGCAGTAAGTGAAGCGGCAATTAAAGCTGCAGCAGAGCGCATTCAAGCGCCATTTACTCGCAGCGGTGGCGAAAACTCATATTCATTGCACGCAGAACTTCAAGAAATTACACACAACCTCGTTGGAATTATTCGCACAGGTTCTGAACTAAAAGAAGCAATTGAAAAGATTGCAGAGATTAGAAAACGTAGTGCAAATGTTTCAGTGGCCGGCGATCGTAAATTTAATCCTGGTTTCCACCTTGCATTCGATTTGGACAATATGTTGCTAGTTGCCGAGAGCACCGCAAAATCTGCAATCTCTCGTGAAGAGTCTCGTGGTGGTCATACACGCGATGACTTCCCGCAACTCGATAACAAATGGCGCCAGATAAATCACATTGCATCCTTTAATGGAAGCGAAGTTTCTGTTCGCAAACAAGCACTTCCTGCAATTCCTAAAGAACTCTTTGACCTCTTTGATATTCACGAATTAGAGAAGTACATGACACCTGAAGAAATCGCGAAAGGCGGTGCACGCTAATGGCACGCAAACTAAAGATGCGCATCTGGCGCGGAGATGCAGATAACGGCGCACTTCAAGATGTCACAGTCGAAGCCAATGAAGGCGAAGTAGTCCTAGATGTAATTCATCGCGTTCAAGCAACACAGATGGGCGACCTCGCTGTTCGCTGGAATTGCAAAGCGGGCAAGTGCGGTTCATGTTCTATGGAAATTAATGGAAAGCCACGTCTGGCATGTATGACACAAGTTGCTTCATATGGTGATGAAGAAACAATTACTGTCACACCACTTCGCGCATTCCCAGTCATTAAAGATCTCGTAACAGATGTTTCATTTAATTACAGAAAAGCAATGGAAATTCCATCCTACGAACCACCTGTAAATCTAAAACCAGGTGAGGCTCGCATGGAGCAAGTAGATGTTGAACGCAGCCAAGAGTTCCGTAAATGCATCGAATGTTTCTTGTGCCAAGACACATGTCACGTTATTCGCGATCATGAAGAGAATAAAAAATCCTTTGCTGGGCCGCGTTTCTTTATCCGCATCGCAGAGCTAGATATG
>CAITAV010000140.1 GCA_903890345.1 uncultured Actinomycetes bacterium | reverse complement strand
GTGGTGGTAGCAATCAAATCTTTTTGGAAATATTTAGATCTTCGATTCTCTTTTTCAGGTGAAGAAAATATCCCGCAAGAAGGCGGCGCAATTCTTGCCATTAATCACATCGGATACTTGGATTTCGCAATTGTGGGAACAGCCGTACTTCCAAAGAAACGCTACGTACGGTTTATGGCAAAGAAAGAAATTTTTAATAATAAGTTAGCCGGTCCATTGATGCGCGGGATGCACCATATAAGTGTTGATCGTGGAAATGGATCTGCTTCATTTGTTGCAGCTCTTCGAGCGCTTCGTAAGGGCGAAATCGTTGGCATCTTTCCTGAAGGAACAATTTCTACAAGCTTTGAGATCAAGCAACTGAAATCTGGTGCAGTAAGACTTGCAATGTCTGCTGGTGTTCCCGTGATTCCAACAATCGTGTGGGGCAGTCAAAGAGTGTGGACCAAAGGTGTTAAAAAGAATTTATTAAGGAAAAGCGTTCCGATTACCGTGGCATTTAATCCACCACTTCATTTTGCAAAAGATTCTGACGTTGAACTCGGAGAAGCCCAATTGCGCGATGTACTTCTGGCCAGTTTAAAAAAAGTTCAAGAAGAGTATCCCGATAGCCATCAGGGCCAACGCTGGGCGCCCGTGCGTCTTGGTGGTACGGCCCCTGCCCCACTAAACTTATGAGCATGTTTAAACGAAACAAGAAAAATAAAGAAGCAGCGGTTAAGACTCCGCGCTTTCAAACTTTTAGAGATGCCTATTCTGTAACTAAGAGTGCAAAGCCTTGGATTGGGTTGGCACTTATTGCAGTCTTCTTGGTTGTTTGGGCTGTAGGAATCGGCATCGGTGTCGCAGTTGGTCATCCAATTTATGTCGCTTTCGTATCACTTCCAGTTGCATTGCTCGTAGCAATGTTTTTCTTCACACGACAAGCATCAACGGCTGCGTACTCATCCATTGAAGGTCAATTGGGTGCAGGAGCTTCTGTGTTGATGGCAATTCGCAAAGGCTGGACAACTACACCAGCAGTTGCAGTAGCTCGAAACCAAGACATGGTCCATAGAAGTGTTGGTCGTGCAGGAATTGTTCTAGTTGGAGAAGGATCTCAAGGCGTTAAGCAAATGTTGGCAGATGAACGTAGAAAATCTGAACGCTTTGCTCCTGGTGTACCAATCACAGAAGTTATGGTCGGAGATTTGCAAGGTCAAGTATCCATTCGCAAATTACAAAAACACTTGTCAAAACTTCCGAAGAAACTATCAGCTCATCAAATGCGAGAAGTTCGTGCGCGCTTGAAAGCTGTTGGCGGAATGTCGATGCCAATTCCTAAAGGACCACTTCCAAAGGGTGTACGAATTCGCTAGTGAGATAAAACGATTTTCGTTCTACTCAATCGTTCGTGAATTCCTCGGCCATTTTCATCATACGTAATGGCGGTAATAACGATAACCATTAGCAACGAACGAATAAGTGCTTGAAGAATCGTTGGTTGCCCGCCATCTTCAAAATTGACAATTCGCATACCTAAAATCCTGTGACCTGCCGACGCTCCTTGAAGAGTTACCAAAAGAAAATACTCTGTGAAGAAAATGATCAAAGCGGGTGTGCCAGCATGTGCTGTGCGTTCCAGCAAGGTTCCTGAACCACTAAAGAAAACGATCGCAATCAGGTAGCTCGCTAACCAATCCAGAGTTATGGCCCCAAATCTTCTTCCCAAAGTGACGTCTCGATGCATGCCATAAGCGTAGCCTGAGCCCAAAGCCCCGCAATTCTTAACATAGATGTAACACGTGGGTTATGCGTTTTTCACTGATAACTCGTAGCCTTTGCACAAGCGCCCTCGATGAAGCGGTGCGCAAAGCTATGATCAAAATCAACTGGGAGAAAAATGTTTAAGAACTCTGCAGAAATTTTTGCATTTATTAAAAAGGAAGACGTCAAGTTAATCGACGTTCGATTTATTGACCTTCCTGGTATTCAACATCACTTCAATGTGCCAGTTGAATCATTCGATGAAGCGGTCTTTACAGATGGCCTCATGTTCGACGGATCTTCTATCCGCGGTTTCCAAGCGATTCACGAATCAGATATGAAGTTGCTTCCTATTCCTGGTTCAGCCTTTATCGATCCATTCCGTAAGGAAAAAACTCTCGTCATTTTATTTAGCGTTCACAATCCAGATGATAATTCTCCTTACAGTCGCGATCCACGTGGTGTTGTTGGCAAAGCTGTCGAATACTTAAAGTCGACAGGAATAGCAGATACTGCATTCTTCGCACCAGAAGCTGAGTTCTATGTATTCGATGCAGTTCGATTCAAGACTGATATGCACGAGTCGTACCACCACATTGATTCATACGAAGGCGCTTGGAACACTGGCGCTGAATACGATGCAGATGGAACTCCTAACCGCGGTTATCGCACACGTATCAAAGGTGGTTACTTCCCAGTTTCACCAACTGATCAGTTTGCGGACCTACGCGATGAAATGGTTATGAATCTTGGCAAGGTTGGTTTACTAGTTGAACGTGCACACCACGAAGTTGGTACCGCAGGTCAAATGGAAATTAACTATCGCTTCAGCGACATTCTTAATGCCGGCGATGATGTAATGAAGTTTAAGTACATCATTAAGAACACTGCTTGGGAAAATGGCAAAACTGCAACATTTATGCCAAAACCACTCTATGGCGATAATGGTTCAGGAATGCACGTTCACCAATCTCTCTGGAAAGACGGAAAGCCATTGTTCTTCGGAGATGGTTACGCCGATCTTTCAGATATGGCTCGCTGGTATGTCGGTGGTTTACTTAAGCATGCACCATCATTACTTGCATTTACAAACCCAACTGTAAATTCATATCACCGCTTAGTTCCAGGATACGAAGCACCTGTAAACCTTGTTTACTCAGCACGTAACCGCTCTGCATGTATTCGTATTCCAATTACTGGTTCGAATCCAAAAGCTAAGCGCATCGAATTCCGTTGCCCAGATCCATCTTCAAATCCATACCTAGCATTTGCAGCAATGCTTATGGCTGGACTTGATGGTATTCAAAACAAAATCGAACCACCAAAGCCTGTCGATAAAGATCTCTACGAACTAGAAGGCGCAGAAGCTGCGGCAATTCCACAAGTTCCTGGCTCTCTTGAAGCAGTGCTCAATAATCTTGAAGCAGATCATGAGTTCTTACTTAAAGGTGGAGTGTTTACTAAAGATCTCATTGACACATGGATTGCATTTAAGCGCACACAAGAAGTTGATTATGTTCGTTTGCGTCCACACCCAGCAGAGTTCGAGCTTTACTTCGATCTCTAAGATTGAACTAATCAAAAGCCCCGCCGCTTCTGTGGCGGGGCTTTTGCTATTCTTACCAACATGAATCGCCTTGGTCTCTTTCTTACTAGATTCATCAAAACTGAGAGCTCAGGCGGAATCGCTCTAGTCACTGCGTGCGTGATTGCTCTTGTCTTTGCGAACTCTCCCCTTCGCGATTCATATGATTCACTATTTTCGCCTTTTCATGACTTCATCAACGAAGGCCTCATGGCTATTTTCTTCTTTCTAGTTGGCTTAGAAATCAAAAGAGAGTTTGTTGAAGGCGAATTTAAGAATCCAAAAAGCGCTGCTCTACCTGTGATTGCAGCCATCGGCGGAATGGCGTTGCCAGCAATAATCTTTGCCGCTCTAAATTCTTCAGGCAGTGCGTCATCAGCTTGGGCTGTGGCTATTCCAACAGATATTGCTTTGGCTCTGGGAGCACTTGCGCTCCTAGGATCACGAATAGATTCATCTCTAAAAATATTCTTACTAACCCTGGCAATCGCAGATGATCTATTTTCTATCGTAATTCTTGGAATCTTTTACTCTTCCGGAATTAGCGCAATCAAGATTGCCTCAACAATCGGTGCTGTTTTATTTGCCCTGGCTCTGCCTAACGGTAAAAAAGTCACAACTACAAGATTAATAAATTGGATTCATCCTTACAGTGCTTTCATAATCATTCCGCTCTTTGCTCTGGCAAATATTGGGGTATATATAGATTTTTTTTCACTGAAAGAAACCGTCTCATCACCTATTGCAACAGGATTGATTTTTGGACGTGTGATTGGAAAAATTGTTGGAATCACCCTCTTTGCCTGGTTAGCGATTCAATTGAAATTTGCCATTAAGCCTGCGTCTTTAAGTTACAAAGAGATTGCTGGAGCGGGAGCACTTGCCGGGATGGGACTTACGGTTTCACTCTTTATCGCAGACCTCGCTTTAACTTCAGCCCAAGATTTAGCACAAGTTAAAGTTGGTTTAATTATTGCTGCGTTTATCTCTGCACTTCTTGGTTTAGCGATTCTTAGAAAATATTCAGTTAAGAGCGACTAGTTCTCCTGCTGTGCAATGCTCTTTTTGCCAAAAATATAGCGACCAAATGATCCAATAATCATTGCGAAGATGACTCCAACGTTGGCATAAGCCCAGGCACCATCTTTGCCGCCAATTGCACCTAAGAAATATCCTTGCCAACTCAACCAAGATGCAAAGGTGTTGGTAACAAATCCCCAACCAATAATTGTTCCAACTGCAACGATGGAT
>CAITAV010000139.1 GCA_903890345.1 uncultured Actinomycetes bacterium | reverse complement strand
TTCGACCATTATTTTCCGTGAAATTCTGCCAAATGTATTGCCAAGTGTTCTGGTTTTTATTCCGATCATGGTGGCACTTGCAATGTTGACTGAATCAGCACTCTCATTCTTATCTATTGGTGTACAACCACCACAAGCATCGTGGGGCACAATCATCAACGATGGACTTGGACTTCTGTACACACGTCCAGTTGTGGCACTTGCTCCGGGCTTAATGATCGTTCTTACAGCCGCCTCACTTAATTTGTATGGCGATGCTGTGCGAGATGCGCTCGACCCAAAGACTCGTGCGCGAGGAGATGTATGACAACCTTTATCGCAAAGCGCATCGCAGCAATGATCTTTGTTCTCTTTTCTATTTCCGTGCTTGTATTTCTTATTTTCTTTGCAACCCCTGGCGTTGATCCTGCTGCTCGTATTGCGGGTCGAAATGCGGATCAACTTACTTTGCAACAAGTGCGAGCATCATTTGAATTGGATAAACCAATTCCTGCTCGATATGTATCAATGATGAAGCACCTATTTGTCAGTCAAGATTTAACCTCGTATGTAAATCGCGGTGCAAAGGTGCTGCCACAACTGACCCAAGCTATTCCTGCAACTCTTTCATTGGTTTTTGGTGCTGCAATTATTTGGTTACTCGTCGGCATCTTCCTAGGAATTGCAGCCGCTAGTTCTAAACGAAAATGGATGGATCCCACAATCAGCTTCCTTGGAATCGTAGGCATTTCTCTGCCTGTGTACTGGTTGGGTGAAGTTGTAAACCTCATCACGCAATCCAAATTACATAATTCGGTATTTAGATGGGTTCCACCACTTGGATACGTGCCGCTGACTGAGAATCCTTTTCAATGGTTTTTGCATCTAATTTTTCCATGGCTAACTTTGGCACTGCTGTATGCCGGTATTTATATTCGAGTTCTTCGCAGCGAAATTCTGGGAGTTATGCGTGAGGATTACATAAAGACTGAACGGGCTAAAGGTGCGAGTGAAAAACGTATTTTGTATAAACACGCCACTCGAATGAGTTTGATAACGATTGTTTCACTCTTTGGTTTGGATTTCGGTGCACTAGTTGGTGGATCAGCACTGCTCACAGAAGTTGTATTTGGAATTCAAGGTGTTGGAAAGCTCACCTTTAGTGCGCTGCAAAACTTTGATCTTCCGGTAATCATGGCAACTGTTATGTATGCATCCTTCTTCGTCGTGTTAGCAAATGCCATTGTTGATATTTTGTACGCTGTATTAGATCCTCGGGTGCGACGTGTCTGAGAAATTACTTGACGTAAAAGATCTCAATGTCACTTTTAGTACTCGACGTGGCCTTGTAAAAGCGGTTAATCATCTTTCTTTCTCACTCGGCAAAGGCGAAACACTCGGCATAGTTGGAGAATCTGGAAGTGGAAAATCTGTTTCCATGAATGCGGTGATGGGTCTTGTCCGTGATTCAAATGTAAATATTTCAGGATCAGTTAAATTCAATGGAATCGATTTACTTACTCAAAGTGATGAACAAATGCGCGCAATTCGCGGTAAAGAAATTGCGATGGTTTTTCAGGATCCAATGACCGCACTTACACCTGTGTACACAGTTGGATGGCACATCATCGAACAAATTCGTCTGCACACCGAGATGAGTAAAGAAGATGCCAAGAAGCGCGCAATTGAAATCTTGGATGAGGTTGGAATTCCAGATGCAAAGCGTCGTGTAGATCAGTACCCACACGAATTCTCTGGTGGAATGCGTCAACGTGCGATTATTGCGATGGCATTGTCGCTTAACCCAGCATTGCTCATTGCAGATGAACCAACAACTGCGCTGGATGTAACTATTCAGGCACAGATTCTTGATCTATTAAAACAGTTACAACAAACACATAATTCTTCAATCATTATTATCACCCACGATATGGGCGTTGTTTCAGAAATTGCAGATGAAGTCTTAGTTATGTACGCAGGTCGAATGGTTGAGCGCGCAACGAAAGATGCACTCTTTGCCAAGCCGCAACATCCATACACGCAAGGATTAATGAACTCTGTTCCACGTCTTGATCGACCACGTACAGATCGCCTTGAAGCAATTCCGGGACTTCCTGCATCGTTGCTCG
>CAITAV010000138.1 GCA_903890345.1 uncultured Actinomycetes bacterium | reverse complement strand
GAGAATTAACCACGATGCTAGAAGACATTCGCGGTGAAAAAAGACCTGCACATATATTTGATCCTCACACATCGGATTTGCCGCGCACTGGCAACTTCAAGAAAAAACGCGCATGAAAAAAGTAATTGCAATCATTTTTGGTGGTCGCTCGAGCGAACATGAAATTTCCTGCGTTTCTGCCGGTGGTGTTTTAGCTGCCCTTGATAGAAGTAAATATGAACCAATACTTATCGGCATAACTCGAAGCGGAACATGGGTCCATGTTCAAGAGAATTTTCCTTTAGAAATTCGTGGGGGAGTATTACCTGAAGTTCCAACTGATGCCCCTAAAGTTGTTGCAGACATACATGGACTTAGTGTTGATAAAAAACCATTAAATGTTGATGTTATTTTTCCACTCTTGCATGGTCCTTACGGTGAAGATGGCACCATTCAAGGCTTTTGCGAGATGGCAAATATTGCCTATGTCGGTAGCGGTGTTCTTGCAAGCGCCGTTGCGATGGATAAATCATTTGCAAAGCCAATTTTTGCATCCCATGGGATGAGTGTTGTTCCAGGTTTTGTTGTAAAAAAGAGTGAGTGGAAATCATTGCGTGCTCAATTCGAAAAGAACGCAGCAGCATTGGAGTATCCACTCTTTGTAAAACCCGCTCGTGGTGGTTCAAGTCGCGGGACAACAAAAGTTAAGTCTGAAAAAGACTTCGCTGCTGCTATTGATGAAGCTCATAAATTTGATTCCAAAGCATTGGTCGAAAAGGCAATTCACGGCATTGAAGTTGAGTGCGCTGTTCTTGAAATTAACGGATCACCAGAGGCTTCAATAGTGGGATCTATATCGATAGATCCAAAGTTTGAGTTCTACGATTTTGAAGCCAAATATTTAGATGGCGCTACAAAAATTGAGTTGCCAGCCCTGATTCCTAGTGATGTTGCCGAAGAGATTAGAGCTAAAGCGATTCAAGCATTCAAAGCCTTGGGTTGTTCAGGATTAGCACGCGTGGATTTCTTCTATGCAACATCAGGTGAAGTATTTATCAATGAACTCAATACGATGCCAGGATTTACGCAAACATCAGTATTTCCAAAAATGTGGGCAGCAACCGGTAAGAACTATGAAAGTATTATTGAAGAGTTAATAAAAACAGCGCAGCTAAGAACAAATGGTGTACTAGAAAATTAGTAAGTAACTGGGCACGTCAATGTTCGTGTAATGCCAGGAACTGTTTGAACTTTTGACAATATAACTCGACCAAAATCTTCCATGCTTGGCGCTTCGGCTCGCATAATTACATCGTATGGACCTGTTACACCTTCGGCTAATGTCACTCCAGGAATTGCCAAGACGGCAGCTGCAACACTGGACGCTTTACCCACTTCAGTTTGAATCAAAATGTATGCCTGAACTGACATGCGCGACTCCTTTTGCTCTTGAGGGGACAACTTATCCCATCTGAACCCGATGCGGCAATGAGTATTCTTTAGGCATGAATTTCAATGAGGAGCAGGTAATTTCGGAGATCTCCTCAATCTTTTCGCATTCAAATAAAAGTAACCCAGACGTAATAGTGGGAATCGGCGATGACGCAGCCGTTGTCACAACCGATCATCACTCCGTGATTACAACTGATATGGCAATTGAAGGCGTTCATTTCAAACGCGAATGGTCGAGTGCATACGAGATTGGTTCAAAAATTACCGTTGCAAATTTGGCAGATGTTTATGCAATGGGAGCAGATCCCCGTTATCTCGTTATCGCTTTAACGTTAACTGGTAACGAAGAACTTTCCTGGATCAAAGAACTTGCCCAAGGCATTGCAGACACCGCAGCCAAATCTGACTCAGTCGTTGTAGGTGGTGATTTATCGCGAGCCGAACAGATCATGATCTCGATGACGGCAGTCGGAACTTCGCGATTACACATCACTCGAAGCGGCGCCCAATTAGGTGATTCGGTCTATGTATCAGCACTACCTGGTTTCTCGCGTGCAGGTTTTGAAATACTGACAAAAAATTTGCCACATTCACCGGCCTTTTCGCGAGCCTTATCTCAATTCAAATCCCCGGAACTCGATCCCGCACTTATGCGTACTTTTAAAAGCGCACATGCGTTGTGCGATGTCAGCGATTCTTTGCTTGTTCAGGCAGAACAGATAAGTAAAGCTTCATCGGTCGCAATTGAAATTGATACTAAGAAGATTGAAAAGAGCGATGGGTTTGCAGACCTTGCAGCAATTGCTCAAACGCTAGATTGCGATGTCTGGGATTTGGTATTAGGCGGCGGAGAAGATCATGTCCTTTTGGCAACTGGAGTAAATCTTCCAGGGATTTGCATAGGAAGAGTTATCGAAGGAAGCGGCGTAAAAGTTCTGGAAATGAAAAAAGCGCCAGATTCCTGGCACCATTTCAATTAAAAATAAATTTAGCGAGTAACTTTTCCAGCCTTCAGACATGATGTGCATACGTTCTGACGCTTAGGTGTTCCACCGACAAGGGTGCGAACGCGTTGAATATTTGGATTCCAGCGACGACGAGTCTTCACTTGTGAGTGAGAAACATTATTGCCAAAGCTTGGACCCTTTTTACAGACGTCACATGTTGCAGCCATTGCCGAACTCCCTTGTACCGATTTACAGAGCGCAAGATTAGCGTGAGCCCATACCTAGACGCCAATTGACTTAGGAATTAGTGGTGGCCCTCAGATATTTGAGCGTAGAAAAGTGCGGGTGAGGAGTGCCACACGTTTTTTCCACATGCGGTGCTGAGCATGCGCGCAGAATTGGAATCGAGTTAGTAGAGCAACTCAGAAACGGAGAAAGCGATCTTATGAATTCATTAGATCTCGCACGATGGCAATTTGCCATTACAACTGTTTATCACTTCATCTTTGTTCCGATAACAATAGGACTTGGATTTATGGTGGCCGGTCTTCAAACCGCTTGGTACAGAAATGGAAATCTAAAGTACCTTCGGGCAACTAAATTTTTTGGAAAGCTATTTTTGATTAATTTTGCGATCGGTGTCGTAACGGGCATTGTGCAGGAGTTCCAATTTGGAATGAATTGGTCTTCTTATTCACGATTTGTTGGAGATATTTTTGGTGCTCCACTTGCGATGGAAGGCTTACTCGCATTTTTCCTTGAGAGTACATTCTTGGGATTGTGGATATTTGGTTGGGATAGATTGCCAAAGAAACTTCACTTGGCATCAATCTGGCTAGCATCTTTTGGAACATTGCTCTCGGCGTACTTTATTTTGGCCGCAAACGCATGGATGCAGCATCCAGTTGGCTATATCTTGAATGAAACAAAGGGTAGAGCTGAACTCACAAATATCGTCAAAGTTCTTACCCAAAACACCGCACTTGCGACCTTTACACACACAATCGCATTTGCTGCCTTCACTTCAGCGGCATTTATGGCTGGAATTTCAGCGCTCTTGATTGTGCGTAGAAAAGATATTGAGATGTCACGTGTGACTCTTAAGTTGGGATTGATTGTCACAATTATTTCATTTGTTGGCGTGGGCGTAACAGGTGACATCAATGCACGCATCATGACTGAGCAACAACCTATGAAGATGGCAGCAGCGGAAGCTCTCTACAGCACAACTGACTCTGCACCATTCTCACTTCTTACTGTTGGAAGCCTTGACGGTTCACGATCCGTATTTCAAATTGGGTTACCTTCAATGCTTTCTTTCATGTCAACAGGAGATTTCAATGGCGTTGTAGAAGGCGTCAATGATCTGCAAGCACAGTATGAAACTCAATATGGTCCTGGGGATTACACCCCAAATATTCCATTGGCGTATTGGTCATTTAGATTAATGATTGGCTTCGGCGCATTAGGTTTGCTCTTTGCACTTATTGCGCTATGGCAAATGCGTAAGGGCGGATTGCCATCAGGCAGATGGTTTAAACCCGCAATGCTTTCACTGCCATTCTTGCCATTACTTGCAAACTCATTTGGATGGATATTTACCGAAACTGCTCGACAACCATGGGCCGTTTTTGGATTGATTCGAACTTCAGATGGAGTGAGCCAAGTTGTTTCAGCTGGCGCAGTCTTATTTACGATGATCGTATTCACCATTTTGTACGGCGCATTGGCAGTTATCGAATTTGGACTAATTCGACGAGTCATTCATTTAGGACCACTTGATGAAGTCGATTATGCAGATCCACAACTAGGTGGCTCTGACTCTAAACAACTCGTAGCTTCTTACTAGGAGAGGAGATAAGAAAATGACATTTCAAACCGTTTGGTTTTTATTAATCGCAGTTCTTTGGATCGGATATTTCGTTCTAGAAGGTTTCGATTTTGGAGTCGGCATGCTTCTTCCTACCGTCTCTAAAAATGAGGCAGATCGTCGCGCAGTCCTTACAACTTTGGGACCAGTGTGGGATGGCAATGAGGTGTGGTTACTCGTTGCTGGTGGTGCGACTTTCGCTGCATTCCCAGAATGGTATGCAACTTTGTTTAGTGGCTTCTATTTGCCACTTTTTCTGATTCTTGTTGCACTTATTGTTCGCGGCGTTGCATTTGAATACCGAAGTAAGTACGGAAAAGCACAATGGCGCCAACGCTGGGACATTGCAATCGTGATCAGCAGTGCACTTCCTGCACTTCTATGGGGAGTCGCTTTTGCAAACATTGTTCGTGGTGTTCCACTAGAGAAAGCATCTTCTGGATCCATTGAGTACGTTGGAGGATTCTTCAACCTACTTAATCCATACGCACTTCTCGGTGGAGTTGTAACTCTTTCTGTTTTCTATACACACGGAGCTGTGTTCCTTGCACTTAAAACTGCGGGAACTATTCGTGAACGAGCTAATTCAATTGCCTTGAAAGCCGGATTGGTTGCCGCTGTGGCAGCTGTTGCGTTCTTGGTGTGGACAAATCTCATGCTCGCAGAAGTAAACTCCACTGTTTTGATTCTTTCGGTGACTGTTGCGCTTTTGTGGGTGGCTGGACTTGCAATGAATCTCAAAGGGCGCGAAGGCTGGGCATTCATTTTCTCAGCAGGAACCATCGCGACATTTGTTTCGACGCTCTTCTTTGCTTTGTATCCACGAGTAATGCCAAGTTCACTTGGTTCACAATTTGATCTCACAATTACAAATGCATCAAGCACTGATTACACACTCAAGGTGATGACAGTTGTTGCTGTAGTTATGACGCCACTTGTGCTCTTGTATCAAGGATGGACCTACTGGGTTTTCCGCAAACGTGTGAGTGCCTCACAAATAGTTAACCCAGAACGTGGCATTCTCGATGAATTAAGTCATACGTTGCATCTGTGAAGTCACTAGATCTGCGGCTACTGCTTTCACGGCGCAGTAGCCGCACTCTTGTGTACGTAAGTTTTATTGCAGCCTTTGTCTGGGCAATAGTCGTGATTGCCAATGCGGTACTACTTGCAACGATCATTGTTGGAGTTATTACTAACCAACAAGGTATTCCTACGAAAATTTTTGCTCTTGGTGTTCTCTGGATATTTCGCAGTATTTTTCAATCTCGCTTTGAATATTGGTGTAGCGTCAAGGCAAGTGCGATTAAAGCAGAGATACGCAGTGAAGTAACTAGTGATATTTCCACCTTCAGCAATACGTCTCCCACCAAGCTGAGCACTCTTCTAATCAAAGGGTTAAATTCCTTAGATATCTATCTTGGTAGATTCATTCCTCAAACTTTTTTCTCGATGGTTCTGCCATTAATGATAATTATCTCGGTCGCTCTTTTGGACCCTCTGTCGGCTGCGATTGCAGTAATAACTCTCCCACTGATTCCATTCTTTGGTGCATTGATCGGACGGTATACAGCTGATTCTGTCAGCAAAAAATGGCAATCACTTGGAACACTTTCTAATTATTTCGAAGATTCTTTACGAGGATTTGTAACGCTAAAAATATTTGGTCGATCCAAGAATCAATCCCAAAGAATTAAAAAAATAGGTGATGACTACACCACTGAAACTATGAAAGTGCTAAGAATTTCTTTTCTCTCAGCTTTTGCTCTGGAACTTTGCGCGACAATTTCCGTAGCTCTGATTGCCGTTACCGTAGGCCTTCGTTTGGTTGAAGATGCCATAGATTTTAAGAGTGCATTGACCGTTTTGATACTAGCCCCAGAAATTTACTTTCCTTTGCGTAATGCAGCTGCTTTGTTTCACGCATCAGCAGATGGCGCATCAGCCGTTAAGGAGATTGCAGAGCTAAAGAACGTTGTTGTGGCAACGAATATTTCCCAGGTTCAAGTGGGTTCTGAATTTATTCGGTGGCAAGAGTGGCATTGTGAAATTTCGAAGTATGTTCGTGTGCAATTACCGCCCGCGGAGTTACGCACGGGAGACTTTCTTTTTATCGTTGGTGAATCTGGATCAGGGAAAAGCACATTTGCTCTCAAGGTAATCAACTCATTACTTCAATCTTCACTAAAGCCATTAATTGGATATGTTCCACAAATACCCCATCTAGCACCTGGAAATATCCGAGAGCAGTTTAAGTTGCTGAAAGACGAGGCTGAAGATTCTTTAATTATCTCAACACTGCGTGAAGTAGGTTTGCACATGCCCGATTTACCTGATGGTTTAGACACATCGATAGGTGGCGCTGGAGAAAACACGAGCAAATTATCAGGGGGACAAATTAGAAAGATTGCAGTGGCACGTGCTCTTTTTCTTAAACCAGATTTCATCATTGCAGATGAACCCACAGCGGATTTAGATGCCGAGAGTGCAGACTTAGTGATGCACGCACTCCGAAAGAGATGTACAGAAGGCGCAATTGCACTATTCATTACTCACGAACTTTCTCACGTTGATTCGAACGACCGAACACTTGTAATGGCAAGGATCAATCAATGAAAAAATTCTTAGAAGCCGCAACAATGCCAACAGCAATTTTGTTGGGTGCTTTCGCCTTTATAGGGGGCACGGGATTGATGATTTCAAGTGGATGGCTAATTACAATGGCATCTGCACATCCACCAGTTTTGACACTCTCAGTTGCAATAGTGATGGTGCGTTTTTTCGGAATATCGCGATCTGTTGCACGTTATTTCGAACGCGTGATTAGCCATCAGGCCGTTTTCGCCACGTTGACGGGGTTGAGAGTAAAACTGTACGAAAAAATAATTACTCAGCCGATTTCACTTGCTCGAGATTTTAATTCAGGTGCCATGGTGAAGGGGTTAGTTGACGACGTTGAACGTGCACAAGAATATAAATTACGAATAGGACTTCCTTACGCTTCGGCATGGATTGCACTATCAACCGGAGTTTTACTTAGTTGGTGGATCAATGCTCGTAGTTTGGTGATTACCATTCCGGCGGCAGTAATTTTGCTTACGGTAATTCCATACATATCCCGTAAAATGTGCGAATCTGGAGCGCGCGAAATTGAAGCAAAGGAATCGCTTTACTCAAATACTGTTTCTGAACTTACATTTGGTTACGCCGAAGCAAGAGTGTATGGCTATGCGGAGGTATTACTTGCGCAGACCAATCTCATCGAGCGAGAAATATTTAATGAAGAGAAACGCCTCAATTCACGAGTGAAAAATTTGCAACTTGCAGCAACGATGACCGTGGCGACCGTTTTGTACATGTTGTCTAATCTTGCTTATCACCTCAAAATTGTTCAAGATGCACCAAATGTTTCGGTTACTATGTTGATGTTCTTGCCACTGGTCATTTTTGAAGCGGTTACGATTTGGTACCCTAATCTTTTCACTGCTGGAAAAATGCTTCGTGCTCAATCCTCGATAGATTTAATTCTTAGCGCGCCGCACACCATTTCAACAGAGCCCACAAGAAAAGTGAGCAGCTCTCCACGTTTAACACTAAAAGATGCCCGTGTTTCATGGGGTCAACCCTTTATGACACCAATTTCATTTACTTTGCCATACGGACAAAAGATTCGAGTAAGTGGCCGAAGCGGCAGCGGAAAATCAACTTTCGCTATGGGTCTTATAGGCGCCTTGGAGTATTCAGGTTCCATCATGATAGATGAGGTGGAATTAAAGGACGTAGCAGAACTGCACACGGTCATTATTGCCGAACTTCAAAAGAGTCATATATTTAATACATCAATTAGAGAGAATTTAAGAATTGCAAATCAAGAAGCTGTTGATGATGAAATCTTAAAGGTTCTGAAGATTGTTGAGTTGGATTCATTACTTGCTGAAAGTAAAAATGGAATTGATACTCTTATAGGAGAATTCGGACGACATATTTCTGGGGGTGAAGCAAAGCGCTTAAGTTTGGCTCGTGCGCTTTTATCTAAAGCGCCGATTGTGATCCTTGATGAACCAACAGAGCACTTAAATTCTGATTTAGCATTGCGCATTGAAAAACGTGTATTGGATTACACATCAGATAAAACTCTCATAGTAATTACCCACTCTGGCTGGCAGGAAATAGATAGAAAGATAGAACTTTCTCGATAACTCTCCACGAGGCAATACATGCTCCAGAGCAATAAACAGTGGAGAATGACGCCATGGCAACCCTAGAGAGCAAGGTAAGCAGTGTTCTGGGGGATCGCACGTCGAAAGTTCTTGAAAGTACTTTTGGAATCAAATCTGTGGGCGACTTATTACGCCACTATCCCAGAAGATATGCAGTTCGCGGAGAGTTAACAGATATTTCAACGTTACAAGAAGGCGATGAAGTAACGATTCTTGCCGAAGTATTTAGTGCAACTAATCGACCATTACACGGTCGAAAGGGAAGTATTTTTGAAGTAATTGTTACCGATGGCAAAGCCAAACTTTCACTTACCTTTTTCAATCAAGCGTGGAGAGAAAAAGATTTAAGAGTGGGCCGACAAGGATTATTTGCCGGCAAAGTTGGCGTCTTTAAAGGCAAGCGTCAATTAGCTCATCCTGATTACGAATTGATTCCAGAAGGAAATGATGTCGACAGCGCTGTCGATGAATTTGCAGGAAAATTCTTAGCGGTTTATCCAGCGGCAGGAAAAATGCCATCGTGGAAAATTGCTCAGTGCATAGACCTAGCTATCCAAGGTTTAGATGAAGTTCCAGATTTCTTGCCCGATAAAATTCGCGAAAAACATGGAT
>CAITAV010000137.1 GCA_903890345.1 uncultured Actinomycetes bacterium | reverse complement strand
GCTGTCACCGAATAATGAATTCTTCCAACCACCAAATGAGTAATACGCCATTGGTACAGGAATTGGAACGTTTATGCCAACCATTCCAACTTCAACTTCATTTTGATAACGACGAGCTGCGCCACCATCATTTGTAAAGATTGCGGTTCCGTTTCCGTATTGGTGTGAGTTAACAAGTGCCAGTGCTTCGTCATAAGATTTAACGCGAATAACACTGAGAACTGGACCGAAAATTTCATCTGTATAGATAGACATCTTTGGTGTTACGTGATCAAAAAGTGTTGGCCCAAGCCAGAAACCATTTCCGCCAGGATTAACGCTGCGACCATCAACAACTATTGTGGCGCCTTCTTTTTCGCCCGCATCAACATAAGAGGCAACTTTGTCACGGTGTACTTGTGTGACAAGTGGGCCCATGTCGGCGCCTTTTGTGCCATCACCAGTTTTTAACTTAACTGCGCGCTCTTTAATCTTTGCAACTAGTGCATCTGCAACTGGTTCGACAACAACCAGTGCTGAAATTGCCATGCAGCGTTCTCCGGCAGAACCAAAGCCTGCGTTGATGGCAGCATCTGCTGCTAAATCTAAATCAGCATCTGGCAAAACAACCATGTGATTCTTTGCTCCACCAAGTGCTTGAACACGCTTGCCAGATTTTGTTCCGGTTTCATAAACGTACTTAGCAATTGGAGTTGAACCAACGAATGAAACTGATTTGATTCCTGGATGCGTCAAGATTGCATCGACAACTTCCTTGTCGCCATGAACAACGTTAAATACGCCATCTGGTAATCCTGCTTCTTTCCATAATTGCGCCATGAACATCGCAGCACTTGGATCTTTTTCTGATGGCTTGACGATCACTGTGTTTCCGCAAGCAATAGCAACTGGGAAGAACCACATCGGAACCATTGCCGGAAAGTTAAATGGAGAAATAATTGCAACAGGTCCAAGTGCTTGGCGGATTGAATACACATCCACCCCAGTTGAAACTTCTTCTGAGAAACCACCTTTAAGTAGGTGTGGAATCCCGCAAGCAAATTCAACAACTTCTAGTCCGCGTGTAACTTCACCAGCAGCATCGCTGAGAACTTTTCCGTGCTCGGAAGTAATGAGAGCGGCAATTTTTTCCTTATTTGTATTTACTAATTCGCGAAATGCAAACAAAACATTGACGCGCTTTGTAAGCGAACTATGGCGCCATTCTGCAAACGCATCCGTTGCGGACTTAACTGCGGCGTCAACTGTTGCAGTGGTGCCGAATGCAACTTTCTTAGAAACCTCGCCAGTTGCGGGATTAAAAATATCCCCGTGACGTTTTGCCGAGTCATCGAAAGTTTTTCCGTTTATCCAATGGGTAATTTCGCTCATAGACGCACACTATCTGAGAGCATTATGCTTACGCTATTCAGTGTTGAAGGGAAGTCTTTTTCGTGTCAAACCCACAGGCAGATCCAAAAAAAGGTGCTGCAGTTACAGCGGCCGACCACTCTTATGTTTTCCACTCCTGGTCAGCCCAAGGACAAATTAAACCTCTTCCTGTAGCCGGCAGTTCTGGTTCGCGTTTCTGGGATTACGAAGGCAAAACTTATTTAGATTTTTCTTCACAACTTGTCTTTACAAATATCGGACACCAACATCCAAAAGTTGTAAAAGCAATTCAAGATCAGGCAGAAACACTGACTGCCCTTGCCCCACAACATTCAAATGATGCACGTAACGAAGCGGCACAAAGAATTGTTGAATTAGCAGGCGGACATTTCCGCAAGGTTTTCTTTACTAATGGTGGAGCCGATGCGATTGAGAATGCGATCCGCATGGCTCGTTTGCACACAAATAAGCACAAGATT
>CAITAV010000136.1 GCA_903890345.1 uncultured Actinomycetes bacterium | reverse complement strand
ATGACGCCAGCGCCTTCAGGAATTAAATCTTTAAGAATTGCTTTCAGACGAGTACGTTCTTGTTCTGGAAGGCTGCGACTAATGCCACTCATTCCTCCGCCAGGAACATAAACAACATAACGACCAGGCAGAGAAATTTGGCTAGTTAGACGAGCACCCTTTTGTCCGATTGGATCTTTGGTTACTTGGACAAGTACTGGTTGACCAGTTTTTAAAACCATTTCAATTTTGCGTGGTTCAGATTCAGAAATGCCTGCTGCGTCCCAATTTACTTCTCCTGCATAGAGCACAGCATTTCTGCCCTTGCCGATATCTACGAAAGCAGCTTCCATGGAAGGCAATACGTTTTGAACGCGACCAAGATAAACGTTTCCGACGTAGGAAACATTGCTATTTCGGTTTACGTAATGCTCGACCATTACTTTGTCTTCAATTACCGCAATTTGAATTCGGTCATCAATCTGACGTACAACCATTTCGCGATCAACATTTTCGCGGCGGGCTAGAAATTCGGAATCAGTAATGATTGTCCCGCGACGACGATAAGGCTCGCGATACTCACGTCGCTCTGGACGTTCTGCACGATCGCGACGACCTCTACGGGCATCAACTCGTGGAGTGCGCTCGCGAACTTCTCGCACCTTAACGACAGTTTTTACGCCATCTTCTTCAACAGTTTCACCTGCAACAACACCATCTCCTGCAGCACGACGGCGACGGCGACGGCGATGTGTAGTTGATTCTTCAGAATCTTCATCTTCTTGTGGAGTTGAATTCTCATTTTGTGCATCTGCAGAATCAGCACCGCCTTTTCTGCGACCACGTCCCCCGCGACGGCGACGGCGATTTCTACTTGCTCGTGAATCATCATCACCTGATTCTTCTGCCACGGGTTCAGGAGCAGCTTTCTTTACCGGGCGTGCAGCTTTTTCTGCAACTGGAGCCGCTTGAAACATCGGAACTGGAATGGATGCGGACTTTTTCTTTGTCGCACTCTTTGTTTCTGGTGCGTCGGTAGTTTCGACTACATCAGTTTTCTTGGAACTTGCTTTCTTTGCCGCACGTTTGCGCGGCGATTTTGGCTCAATAGCCATGGCACCAAATCCTCTATGCGTTTAATAAAACGCGCTCTGGCTTGAAATCGTTCGAACTTCGAAAAGAACTAACTCGTCAAGCAAATCTTCTGTGAGTTCGCGCTTGGCGTGTACCGCGAAGTGCTCGCGAGCCGCGCTGAACTGTGGTGTAAGTATGGCAGATGATGGGTTTAATCCCAAGTAAGGCGCGAATTGAGCGTGAATAGATGGCTATCCGCGATGACGTGCATGCACATTTTGCAATAAACCAAAACCAATCAGCGTTGCAAACATGCTTGAACCACCATAAGAGAGAAAGGGCAACGGAACACCTGTCATAGGCATTAATCCAAGTGTCATTCCTATATTTTCAAATATTTGAAAAGCAAACCACGCAGTTACACCGGTTGCAACAAGTCGCCCATATGGATCACTGGTTCTTCGAGCAATTGCAAAAGCCCTCATTAAAATGATCAAGTACAGAAGCACTATGCCTGCGCTACCGAGAAAACCTAGTTCCTCACCCGCTACCGTGAAAATAAAGTCCGTCTGTTGCTCAGGAACGAATCGACCATTTGTTTGAGGTCCGTTAAATAAACCTGTTCCTAAAAGACCGCCTGAACCAACAGTGATTCGCGCTTGTCGAAGTTGGTAACCACTTCCCTGTGTATCTGCAGTTGGATTTACAAATGATTGCAAGCGCTTTACCTGATAGGAATTAATTACTCCAGCTTTAGTTGCTCCAAATGCTCCCAACACTGCGATTAAAAGTAAGGCCACTACCCAGCGAGAAGACGCACCAGATATTGCAATGATGGTTACAACAGCTGCGCTAATAATGAAAACCGTTCCCATATCAGGCTGGAACAAAATCAAAAGTACAGGCAGCCCGGCTACAACCAGAGCCTGCAGCACATCTCGCGTAGTTGCTTGATCACTGTCATGCGAACGCTCGGAAAGAATCATGGACATTCCAACGATAATCGAAATTTTTGCTAATTCTGCAGGTTGAATTTGAAATCCACCAGGCAAAGCAATCCACGCTTTTGCACCATTTACTTCGGCGCCAAGGCCAGGAATCAAAACGATAATTAATCCAAGAACACCTAATCCCCACAAAATTGGCGTATACGCCCGCAACAATCGGTAATCAATAATTGTTGTTCCCCAAGCAAGTAACACTCCAATTAAAATATTGAGCACGTGGCGCTTCAGGTAATACTGCGGATCTAAATTATTTGCCGCATACCAATCACGCGTTGCTGCATATACAAGCAAAGTACCTATAACAAGCAGTGCGGCGACTGCACCAGTCAGAATTGGATCAAATCCGGCAAATATGGATTCGCGTGATCTGCGACGATAAATGCTGCGAGAAGAAAGTGAACTCACTTTGTCACCTTCACCTTCGTAGCTGGAGAAATCTTTGGAATTTTAACTGGTGGTTTCCCATCTGGAAATATAGCCTTTGTGGGATCAACTTTAGATCCAGTGACACCAAATAATGTTTCATAAATTTTGCGTACTCCAACTCCACTGACAGATGCACCAAAACCTGCCTGGCTCACCATCATCACAACTGCATAGCGTGGATTTTGCGTCGGCGCATAAGAAGCGAACCACGATGTATCTGCCTTTAAAGTTCCATTTGCGTTCTTACCAAAAACTTGAGCAGTTCCTGTTTTGCCACTTACTGCGATCGGGAATCCAGAAAATGCGCCAGTGGCTGTACCGCCAGTTACTACTTCACGAAGTGCTCCATGCAAGAAATCTAGAGTTGCTTGTGTAGCAGGCAATGTTCCTAATTGTTTTGAGCTAATTTTTTTCAATACTTTTCCATCAGTTGAAACAATGGCTTTGGCAATGCTTGGACGCCAAATTTTTCCACCATTTGCTATGGCGGCATACATCTGCGTTAACTTAAGTGGCGTAATGACAGTGTCGCCTTGCCCAATTGAAAAGTTAACCGCATCTCCGGCTCGAATTTTGTCTCCATCCAAGCAATTTTCACGAGCCAATTCCAAGAGAAATGGGGTGAGTTGGTTCTTTGCGGCGCGATCCTTGTAATTACAGTAAAAATCTTTATTTGCTGCATACCAATTCTTTCGCCACTGACGATCTGCAAGACGACCAGCAAGTTCTGATGGCAAGTCAATTTCCGTCTTCTTATTAACTTGGAATCCCTGAGCAGCCTTAAAGAAATAATCATTTGGATCAGATTTTGGTTTTAGCCCTCCATCACGGAGCCATTCATCAAACGCAATTTGATACCACAATGTGTCACACGAAACCGCAATACCTTTCTTAAGCGATACGCGACCTAGTGGCTTGCTATCAAAGTTTTGGAATGCTCGGTTTCCAACTTGAATTTCAGATGGGCAGTTATAAGTACCATTAAGGTCATAGCCAGCATTTGCGGCGGCAACAACTGAAACAGATTTAAATGTAGATGCCGGCGCAAACAAACCTTGCAATGGTCTAGATAGAGCAGGTACTCCATTTTTTTCGCTAAAGAGTGCACGTGCATCTGCTACAGATAATCCTTTTTCCCAGGCATTTGGATCATAAGTTGGATAT
>CAITAV010000135.1 GCA_903890345.1 uncultured Actinomycetes bacterium | reverse complement strand
TTAGCCTATGCGTGCGTATCTGCCTCTGACGATTGAGGAAGTCAAGGATTTTTATCTTCAAAAAACTTTCGCGCCAAAGGCTATCTATGCTCCAACAATTAAATTTATCACCGCTAACCCAGAGTTAGACGAAGAAGAAGCTGAATACGAAATTTCAATGATTGCCGCCCGCGCATCTGGGGGGTATGTCATTGCAGTTGAACTGGCAGAAAAAGAAGTTTCTCAACATAGTGAAGAAACCATTGAAATACTAAATGAAATTATCTGGGAAAACGTTGAAGCCCTCTTTGTATATGACTCAGTTGAGGATGAATTATCGTGGTATGCAACCCAGGAGATTGGCGATTATTTGCAATCTGTAGGTAGTAAGTAATGGCTCGCCTGGAAGATCTTGTACATGGCAGATCACCTCTTTCGGCGCAACATATTCACAGAATTCAAGAGCTTGTTGCTGATTGGCAATTACTCGCCGATTTATCTTTCGCAGATTTAGTTTTGTGGGTTCCACTACGTAAGGATTTCAAAAGTTGGCCAAGTGGTTATGTTGCAGTTGCTCACATCCGTCCGACAACAGCGGCAACTATTTTCACCCATGATGTGATCGGAGATGAAATCGAATGGGGATCCAAACCACTGATTGACCAGGCACTTTCGCATGGTGAAATTATTAGAGATTCAGAGCCAGAATTAGATGGCGAAGTTATGATCAAAGTTGAAACCGTTCCAGTAATTTTTGAATCACAAGTAATCGCCGTAATTTCTCGACACAGAAGTGCAGAGTCCATGAGTACTCCAAGTCGTCTCGAACTAAATTATCGAGAGATCGCGCACAAGTTATATGCAATGGTCTCTGAAGGAACTTTCCCATATCCAGGGGCTCATGAATATCTGGATCCAGCACCACGTGTGGGTGATGGATTAATTAGATTAGATGTTAACGGAGTCATTTCTTTTGCAAGTCCTAATGCACGATCTGCATACAACAGACTCGGCTGGGATAACGATCTTGAAGGGTTTAACCTCGGCGAAATCAGTGAAGAGATAAATAAGAAAAATCATGATGCCGATGATGAAGGTTTACGGAGTCGTCTCAGTGGAAAGAATCTACAACGCGCGGAGTGCGAAAATGAAGGTGCAACAATTGATTTAATTGTGCTTCCATTATTGGCAAAAGGAGATCGCATCGGAGCGATTGTCTTGATTCAAAACGTTACGGAGTTGCGCCGCCGCGAACGCGTAATCGTTACTAAAGATGTCACAATTAAAGAGATCCATCATCGAGTAAAAAACAACCTACAAACAGTTTCTGCGCTTTTGAGATTACAGGCTCGACGCATTGAAGACCCCAGCGCAAGTGCAGCTCTCGATGAAGCGGTACGTAGAATTGCATCTATCGCTTTAGTTCACGAAACGCTTTCAACTAGCTCGGAGGCAAGCGTTGCCTTTGATCAAGTTTTAGATTCACTCATTACTCATGCCTTGGATTTAAGCCCTCGAATGAGTGAGTTAAAAATTACTCGAACCGGAGAAATTTCATCCCTAGATCCACGCATTGCGACACCGCTTGCGTTGGTAATCACTGAGTTAATTCATAATGCTCTTGAGCACGGTCTGGCTACACAAGGATCTGGATTGCACATTAGTATCGATCGAACAAATAAAGATTGCGTTATTGAAGTTTCAGATGATGGCGTGGGCTTACCCAGTGATTTTGACTTTAATACATCATCTAATTTGGGACTTCAGATTGTAAGAACTTTGACTGAAAATGAGTTAAAGGGTTCTATTGAATTGAAGTCAACGCAAAATTCAACGGTTGCAAAACTTTCGTTTCCGCTTTAAGCAGGATTATTTATTTGATTTTGTTCTTGTAGACGTGCGCGATTTCTAGCAGCACGGCGCTTCAATGCACGACGCTCATCTTCTGAAAGCCCGCCCCACACGCCAGCATCTTGACCGCTTTCGAGTGCCCAAGCTAAGCAAGGTTCTTTAACAATGCAGCGATTACAAACTTTTTTTGCTTCTTCAATTTGTGTAATTGCTGGTCCAGTGTTTCCGACAGGAAAGAAGAGCTCTGGATCCTCATCTCGACAAGCAGATTGATGACGCCAATCCATGACAGAACCATCCTTTCCACATGAAAAATTTTCGAAAATTACTAAATACGAGGCAACAACGCCATCGCAACGTCGTAATTCTCTCGCGTATTGATTAGTTAAACAAGGATGTAAGGCAAAAGATTTCTGTGAATTAAGTGATTTAAGTCGCCATCTATCTCGAATGATTGCTTGTGCGTGCCCCCGGCAGGAATCGAACCTGCGCACCAGCCTTCGGAGGGCTGTGCTCTATCCCCTGAGCTACGGGGGCGCATGCGCAAGGTTATCAGCGCGTGCATGAACACAATCGAGGTGCGAGAATTCAGAGATGAGCGCACAGACTGCATATTTTGCAACAGGTTGTTTTTGGGGTGCTGAAAGACGATTCTGGAAATTAGATGGAGTCATCCAAACAAGCGTTGGTTATATGGGCGGAACGATTGCTAATCCATCTTATGAACTAGTTTGCACAGGCAAAACCGGACATACAGAAGCAGTCAAAGTTTCATTTGATCCCAGCAAGATCTCTTATTCACGGTTATTGAAAGAATTTTGGGAGATGCATGATCCGACCACAATTGATCGCCAGGGCAATGACATAGGTTCGCAGTACAGAAGTGCGATTTTTACAACATCTGATGAACAAAGAGATGAAGTTCAAAAATCTCTCAATATCTATCAAAGCGCACTCGATGCTAACTCCATTGGCAAAATTGTTACTCAAGTATTGCCATCTAAGGAGCACGAATATTTTGACGCCGAGGAGTATCACCAGCGCTATCTCGAGAAGAATCCAAATGGCTATGACTGTCATTCAAATACAGGAGTGAATTTTCCAGAGACTGCGGTAAATACGTGAGTAAGAAAATTGAGATTGATGAAGCTGCGCTTAAAGCAGAGTTAGACCCACTTTCCTATGAAGTTTTGCGCAAGGGTGCAACGGAACGACCATT
>CAITAV010000134.1 GCA_903890345.1 uncultured Actinomycetes bacterium | reverse complement strand
GCGGCTCATATCAACTTCTTCTCTGCCAAGAAATTAGCAAGTGCTTCTCCGCCATTGCCTTCATCAGTAACTTTTACTCCGGCAGCGCGTGGTGGACGAAGCGCTGAATCAACAACTTGTGACCATGGACTCTGTGCTGATGCGCCCACTGTTGCAAGATCGCGAGTTTCGATTGTCTTTTTCTTCGCAGCCATAATTCCTTTAAAGGATGGATAGCGCGGTTCGTTTATCTTTTCCACAACGCTAATAACTGCAGGCATTGATGCACTCATTGCATCAACACCGGCTTCGGTCACTCGAGTAATCAACACTTTGTTGCCTGTGACGTCAACATCTACTTTTCCTGCAAATGTAAGTTGTGGCCACTGCAAGCGAGCAGCAATCATGGCTGGCACAACGCTCATGCGCGCATCGGTTGATTCTGTTCCGCAAATGACTAGATCAAATCCACCTTTTTTAATTACTTCGGCCAGCACTGATGATGTTGCAAGCGCATCTGACCCCGCGAGCGCTGCATCGCTAACCAAAATCGCATCATTTGCACCCATAGAAAGTGCTTTGCGAATTGCTTCGGTTGCACGAGTTGGCCCCATTGAAATAACTGTGACCGAATGTGGGCCACCTTCTTCATTGCCACCATGTGCTTCGACAATGCGCAGAGCTTCTTCCACTGCATATTCATCTAAATCATTTAGTACCGCATCAACGCTTTCGCGATCGAGAAAACCATTTGCGCCCATTTTTTTCTCAGCCCAAGAATCTGGAACTTGCTTAACGCAGACGGCAATCTTCATGAGCCAAAGGTTACTTGTCGGTAGGGGGAATCACTACTCAAACTGAGCGTTAACGAAGCCTTCGCCAACACGTAACCTCAAGTTCGGCTTGAGAGTTCCTGTGAGCCTGACTATTACACCCATGAACGATTCACTACGCGTAGCTGTAGTAACCGAATCCTTCCTCCCTCAAATAAATGGCGTAACCAACTCCGTCCTTCGAGTCTTGGAAACCCTGGCAAGCAAAGGTCATGAAGCACTTGTTATCGCACCAGATAGCGCAGAAGCACCAACAACGTACGCCGGTTTTAGAGTTAAAAGAGTTCCTAGTTTGGCAGTTAAAGGTTTGTTGCCAGTTGGATTTCCACAACGATCCATGGAGCCACTCATTGAAGGATTTAATCCAGATGTCATTCACCTTGCATCGCCATTTTTCTTAGGAAAATACGCCACCCGTATTGCACAACGTTTAAGCATTCCAACTCTTTCCATTTATCAAACCGATGTTGCAGGATTCGCTCGTCACTACGGACTTTCGATCGCCCACTCACAACTGACAAACTGGGTTGCAAACATTCACAAACAAACTGATCGCACTCTTGCACCATCGACTTGGTCGTGCGATCAATTGCAATCATCCGGCGTTGACAATGTCGCCTTATGGCAACGTGGTGTCGATAGCGTGAAATTTAATCCATCCAAGCGCTCTGCTGAACTAAGAAAGTCATTTACAGCCAATGACACAGTCAAAACAATTGTTGGCTACGTAGGCCGCCTAGCCAATGAAAAAAAGATTGAGGACCTTGCTCCACTTCACGATCGCGACGATGTTCAACTTGTGATTGTCGGCGATGGTCCAGCACGTCAAAAATTAGAACGAGCGCTGCCCCGTGCGCTATTTGTTGGTTACAAGTCCGGTGAAGATCTGGCTGCACATTACGCATCCTTTGATCTCTTCGTACACACAGGCAAACACGAAACTTTCTGCCAATCGATTCAAGAATCTCTTGCCTCCGGTGTTCCTGTCATTGCACCGAACTCTGGCGGTCCACTAGATCTCGTGCAGCACGGTGCAACAGGATTTTTACTCGACACAAGTAACTCAGCGGATTTAGTTGCAGCCTTTGAACTCTTAAGTGATTCACATACCCGCGAACTCATGGGAATTACCGCACGCGAATCCGTCATCAACCGCACATGGGAAAAAGTAAATAACCAGCTCATCGATCACTACCGGGATCTATCTGCAGTTTCATCTGGTGCACGTGAGGAGAACGTCGCGTGAGAATTCTTCATATCGCTAATTTCTATGGTGATAAGTCCGGCGGCATTAGAACAACTATTCATAACCTGGGCCATAGCTACATTCAACGCGGTCACGAATTCACATTCATCGTTCCTGGAAGCGGCTTTTACTGCGAAGAGACTCCAACAGGTCGCATGATTCACCTGCCATCAATTCTGATTCCTTTTAGTGGTGGATATCGAATTATCAGGCGCAACAGAGATGTGAAGAATTTAATTACAACACTTAAGCCAGATGCCATCGAAATCTCAGATCGTTTCACACTTTCGCAAATTGGCACATGGGCCAGAAAGCGCGGCATACCTGCGGTGGTCTTTAGCCACGAAACTCTTTCGGGACTAGTTAAAACACATCTGAAGTTTTCTCTTACTCGCATAGTCAATTGGCACAACACACGACTTGCTTCGCGCTTTAAATATGTAATCGCAACAACACAATTTGCAGCCAAAGAGTTTAAAGATATTGACACCCCAAACCTAGTGACAATTCCTCTCGGCGTTGATTTGATCAATTTTCACCCAAGCAATCGCGATGAAAATCTACGCACTGAATTACTCAAAGGCGCAGATATTTTGTTGGTTCACTGTGGTCGACTCTCTCCTGAAAAGAAACCCGAACGTTCAATGCAAGCCCTCGAACTCTTGATCAAGCAAGGAATAAGCGCGCATCTTGTATATGTTGGAATTGGACCGCTACAGAAAAAACTTATGCAAGCGTCTAAGGATTTGCCAGTGACATTCTTAGGTTACGTCGCAGGTCGTCAAAAATTAGCAGCAATTCTTTCAAGTGCCGATATTTCACTTGCGCCAGGACCAATCGAAACTTTCTGTTTGGCTGCAATGGAATCTCTCGCATCTGGCACACCTGTGGTTGCATCAAACACCAGCGCTGTTGGCGAATTTCTACTACTTGGTTCGGATCACCCAGTTGGAGCGGTCTTTGATAACACTGCAATCGGTTATGCAGAAGCGATTAAAGATGTCATGCGTCTTCGATCACGCAATACTGATTTAGCGCGTCAATGTAACCAGCAAGCAGAGAACTTTCCATGGAGTGCAACTGTTTCGCAGATGTTGCGTTTACATGATGATTCACAAAAGGTTAAAAAAGCTCACCACAGGTTGCGAGCGGCCTAATGTCAGCGCCGATTCGCTTCGTAATCCTTGGCGATAGTGCGGCAGCTGGTATCGGCGACTCTGACAAATTTGGCAATAACTTCGGTTGGGGTTACTACTTAGCCCGCGCAATTCAATCTCCACTTGTCTATGCAAATGTTTCACGACCGGGTGCACAGTCTCAAGAAGTCAGAGACGTGCAACTCAAGCATGCACTTGAATTCAAACCAGATTTAGCAGCAGTCATTGTTGGCGGAAATGATGTCTTGCGAAACGGCTTTTCGCCACAGCGCTTTCATCAAAATCTTCGCGAGATTGTTTCAGAGCTCACTGCTTTAAATAGCACTGTGCTACTACTTGAACTCCATGACCCAAATAAAATATTGAAATTGCCTAAGACGTTGGCAGCGATTCTGGATCGCAGAATCACCATGGTTAATGCAATGACTCGCGCCGTTGCTGAAGAGTTTTCTACGAAGCTTCTTCAGACTCGCCAGATTGCAGATATCTATGCAAAAGACATGTGGCATGTAGATCGCATGCATCCGTCCAAAAAAGGACACCAACACTTAGCCAAAAACTTTAGGAAAATACTGCTAGATGAAATTCCAGTAGCTCCTGTGCGAATTTCACCCGTTCATGTTAAAACTCGCAAAGAATCAATTTCATGGATGCTTCTTAAAGGGACACCGTGGTTTTTTAAGCGCAGCTTTGATTTACTTCCTGCGGTTCTACTATTGATTGCAAAAGAGAAAGCCTTAAACGCATTTAGTGGGTTGCGCGGTAAAGAAGATAACGTTCACTTTGCAAATTTTGCACAATCCCAATCAACTGAAGCCATTTCTGCTTAATACTCGTAAGTATTAAGACTCTGGCTTAAACTGGCCACATGCTCGCAATCATCGCTGCCGGTCAAGGTTCACAAACCCCCGGGATGCTCAGTGCGTGGCTTAAGGATTCAACGCTTCGAGATACATGCGCTGCCTGGTCTGATGAAATAGGTATTGATCTTCTCACTCTTGGCACAACAGCAGATGCTGATCAGATTAAAGATACGGCGAACGCCCAGCCGTTAATTGTTGCAGCCGGCTTATTAAGTTTTAAAGCACTTGGCATCACAGCATCTGTTTTTGCAGGTCACTCTGTCGGAGAAATAACGGCTGCAAGCCTTGCAAACATCATCTCTGAAACGGACGCCATGAAAATAGTTCATGCTCGCGGATTTGAAATGGCAAAAGCTGCAGCGATTACACCTGCAGGCATGTCAGCTGTTTTAGGTGGAGATCGCGAAGCAGTAGTTGCAGCAATTAATGCAGCAGGTTTAGTTGCAGCCAATGAAAATGGCGGCGGACAAATTGTTGCTGCTGGCTCACTCGATGCTTTAGAAAAACTTGCCGCCAATCCCCCAGAAGGTGCGCGCGTTCGCGCACTCGCTGTTGCTGGCGCGT
>CAITAV010000133.1 GCA_903890345.1 uncultured Actinomycetes bacterium | reverse complement strand
GGCGCAGGTTCTTATGTCTGTGGTGAAGAAACCGCGATGCTTGAAAGCCTTGAAGGAAAGCGCGGAGTTATTCGTTCTAAGCCACCGCTACCTGCAATCTCTGGTCTCTTTGGTAAACCAACAATTATTAATAACGTTTTAACTCTGGCCAGTGTTCCTGCAATTTTGGCAGATGGCGCCGCAGCCTATGCAGCACGTGGCACAGGTCGATCCCTTGGTACGCAGGTTTTTCAATTAGCCGGAAACATTGCTCGCGGTGGAATTATTGAAACCGCATTTGGAATTACTTTAGAAACGCTAGTAAATACTTTCGGTGCTGGCACACTCAGTGGAAAACCACTTCGTGCAATTCAAATTGGTGGCCCACTCGGTGCTTATTTCAATCCATCACAACTAAGTGTTTCAATGGATTACGAATCGTTGGCTGCAGCTGGCGGAATGCTCGGCCATGGTGGAGTAGTGCTCTTTGATGATTCCGTTGATTTAGCGCAGCAAGCAAAGTTCGCAATGGAGTTCTGCGCTCTTGAATCCTGCGGCAAATGCACACCGTGTCGCTTAGGCTCAACACGAGGCGCTGAAACCATTGAAAAAATTATTTCAGGCGTAGATGTTCCCGCTAATAAGTTATTGCTCTTAGACTTGTGCGAAGTAATGACAGATGGATCACTCTGTGCGATGGGCGGACTTACTCCGCTACCTGTAAAGAGTGCCATGAATAATTTCCCAGAAGATTTCACGGGAGGTGCCAAGAAATGACGATGCTCATCGAGCCCGACTTTGGTACTCCGGCAAGTAAAAAGAGTGAAAACGTCACAGTTGAAATTGATGGAAAATCTGTCACTGTTCCTGCAGAGACATCAATTATGCGAGCCGCAGCAATGCTCGGCAATAACATTCCAAAACTCTGCGCAACTGATCGACTAAAAGCATTTGGTTCATGCCGTCTCTGCGTTGTAGAAATCGACGGACGTAACGGAACTCCATCATCGTGTACCACTCCAGTTTCAGATGGAATGAAAGTTTCCACCCAGACAGATCGCGTGCAGAAAATTCGCCGCGGTGTCATGGAGCTATACATGTCAGATCATCCTGCCAATTGTGAAACTGGCGATGAGTGCAAGATGCACTCAATGGCTAAAGAAGTTGGTCTAACAGAAGTTCGCTATGAAGGAAAAACTCACTTAGGACTTGTAAAAGATGAGACCAATCCGTACTTCACATTTGATTCAACCGAGTGCATTGTCTGCAACCGTTGTGTTCGTGCATGCGATGAAGTGCAGGGCACTTTTGCGCTAACCATTGAGAACCGTGGCTTTGAAGCACGCGTATCTTCATCAGGCACATCTTTTATTGATAGCGAATGCGTCTCGTGCGGTGCATGTGTTCAAGCATGCCCAACTGGTGCTCTGACCGAAAAGACTTTGCTTACTATCGGCGCACCAACACGATCTGTCATTACAACGTGCGCTTATTGCGGTGTTGGTTGTTCATTTAAAGCAGAGATGCGTGGGGACGAACTAGTTCGCATGGTTCCGCTTAAAGATGGTGGCGCTAATGCTGGACACTCATGCGTTAAAGGACGTTTCGCGTGGGGATATGCAACCCACGATGATCGCATTACAAAACCATTGATTCGCGAAAAAATTACGGACGAATGGCGCGAAGTTTCTTACGAAGAAGCGATTGCCTTTGCAGCAGCTGGTCTAAAGAAGATTCAGGCAGAAAGCGGTGTGGATTCCATTGGTGGCATCACATCCTCTCGTTGCACAAATGAAGAAGTTTTCGTTGTGCAAAAGATGGTGCGTGCCGCATTTGGCAATAACAACGTAGATACATGCGCACGCGTATGTCACTCACCAACTGGTTATGGACTCAACCAGACCTTTGGAACATCTGCTGGAACACAAGACTTCGAATCAGTTGAGTTCTCAGATGTCATCATGGTCATTGGTGCTAACCCAGCTGCTGCCCACCCTGTATTTAACTCTCGTATGAAACAAGCGATTCGCCGTGGTGCCAAATTAATCGTTGTTGATCCACGTGTGACTGAAACTGTAAAATCTGCACATATTGAAGCGGACTACCACCTGCAATTATTGCCGGGCACAAACGTGGCAGTAATCAACGCATTGGCTCACGTAGTTGCCACAGAAGGATTGATTAATCGCGAATTTGTTAATGCCCGTTGTGATCTAGAAGCATTTGCGGCGTGGGAAAAGTTTATTTGCCTAGAAGAAAACAGCCCAGAATTTTTGGAAGCAGCATCTGGCGTACCAGCTGCAAAGATTCGCGAAGCAGCTCGTTTATTTGCATCTGTGCCTAATGGCTCAATTTATTACGGCCTAGGTGTAACAGAGCACAGCCAAGGTTCAACAATGGTTATGGGAATTGCAAACCTTGCTATGGCAACCGGAAACATTGGCCGCAAAGGTGTTGGAGTTAATCCATTGCGCGGACAGAACAATGTT
>CAITAV010000132.1 GCA_903890345.1 uncultured Actinomycetes bacterium | reverse complement strand
CCAGCGGTGTATGCATCTGCATCTATTTCACCCAAGCGCATGGCCGCTTCATCAATTGCTTCTTGAAATCGTGCAGGCAACATAACTTTGATTGTGTCTGCGCCATCTCGAGCCATCACCATTGAAGGGATTTCTCTCCATCGCATTACTTGATATTCGCTCATGAAAGTAAGGCTACCAAGTGATGTTAACTATTTCATCAAGAGATTTGCGAGATCTAGGTGCTACTTCGCGAACCTTAATCTCTTCTGGCAGCGAATCAGGTGAGGTGCGCTTACCAATTGCTACGCAAGTAACTGGCTCAACACCCGCACCAAGTGCAAAAACAGCCTTTGCAGCGGCACTATCAAAACCACTCATCTGGTGAACGTCGTAACCACGATGATTGGCTTCAAATGTTAAGTGTGAAACTGCTAGGCCTATGTCATATAAAGCTGTGGGATTAGTTTTTTCATCTTCACGAAGAGTAAGTGCGTTTACGAGAATGAGAGCAGAGGCTTTAGGTGCCCATTGCTTGTTAAAATCTACAAGAAGAGATGAAATTTGGGTAAATTTTTCATCTCCACGAACACCGAGAATAAACTTCCATGGCTGTGCGTTAAACGCACTTGGTGCCCAGCGTGCGGCTTCAAAAATTGCCGCAAGATCTTCACCGGAAATCGTGGCACTCTCATCAAATGCTCGCGGACTCCAACGTTCTGCAATAAGTGGGTGTAACGAAACGGATGTATCTGCTCTCTTATTCATCTGCGAAGTGTATTAGAATTATGTAATGGCGTTCATTCGAAAATCTCCCAACGAAAAAGGTTGGTCAGAACTTGAGCAAGTAAGTGAGCAAGCACACGTTGGTGCGGAATTTCCTAAACAATCACAGCCATTATTAGTAATGCATCACCTTTCTGATCTACATGTGTGTGATGCACAATCACCGCTACGTCCCGAATTTCTAGATCGTTGGGCAGATCCAGATAGCCCAATCCGTGACGTCGTTGGAACAATTGGCTGCTATCGCCCGCAAGCAATGCTTTCACCCCACGTTGTTGAATCAATGGTTCAGGCGCTTAATAAAGTCACAAATGGACCACTATCGGGACATCCAATCGATGCCGCAATCATTACTGGCGATACAACCGATAACGCACAACAGAACGAAGTTGATTGGTATATCGCTCTACTCGATGGCGTAGAAATCACCCCAGATTCAGGTGATTTAAATAAGTATGAAGGCGTGATGGATGATGGCGCCGAACACTATGACGTTAAGTATTGGCATCCACACGGAACTCCTGCAGGTAAAGAAGATGATGATGCACGTGCAAAATATGGATTTCCAGTTGTTCCGGGTTTGCTCGATTCATGTCGCAAACCAATCAAATCAACTGGTTTGAAATTTCCTTGGTATGCAGTTCATGGAAATCATGATGCACTCTTGCAAGGAACAGTTACCCCAGATGAAAATAGCCAAGAGTCAATTGTTGGTGATAAACGATATGTAGGTTTGCCATCCTCACTTACTCTCGAACAAACCCTCGGAGCATTTGATGAAATTGGACCAGCATCACTGCCACGTGCTGAAGATGCACCTTTCGTTCTTGTGACACCTGATCTAAAACGCAAAGCAGTAGAGCGTGGAGAATATGCGGCGAAGCACTTAAGTTCTCCAGGAACCCCCAAGGGACATGGATTTACAGAAGAGCATGTACAGAAAAAGCACATGTACTACTCAACAAATGTTGGCAAAATAAAATTGATTGCTATAGATAGTGTCAACGAATTTGGCGGATGGCAAGGCTCTCTTGATGTTGCTCAATTTGAGTGGCTAGAAAATGAAATCAAGAATAGTGATCGCCTTGTTGTTTTAGCTTCACACCATCCACTCAACAGTATGTTTAATGATTATGCACCTACAGGGCGCAGGGTTTGCGAAGATGAAATTACCGAGATGCTTCTTAAGTACCCACAAGTGATTGCTTGGCTTGCCGGTCACGTTCATCGCCACCACATTGAGTGGGTAGGTTCTGAAATTGAAGAGAAAGGGTTTTGGCAGATTGAAACTTCGTCACACATTGATTGGCCACAGCAGAGTCGCACCATTGAAATAGTGCAGAGCGAGTTTGGTGAAATATTTATAGCTCTTACCGTTATTGATCATGCCGCTGGTGCAACGTATTCAAAGGCTCAGACCCCACTTGAGATGGCTGCACTTTCTCGAGTTATCAGTGCAAATGTCTGGCAGAAGCGCGATTCATTAGGTGCAAAAGTTCCCGCAGATTGGGCAATGGGAGCAACACACGCAAGAAATACTGTATTGCGCTTAAGTGCTCGAAACTTGTTTAGTCGCTCGTGATAACCATTCTGGATTAATTTCTACACCCCAGCCTGGTCCAGCAGGAATACTTGCTTTTCCATCTTCAATTTTGAATGGATCACCAAGAAAAAGTTTGTCTTGCCAAGGGTAGTAATCAAGGCCTTCGATAGAAAATTCAAGATATTTACCGGGTTTTTCAATGGCACCCAGAAGATGCATTGTGCAGACTGTAACTAAAGATAAATTCGCACTGTGAGGTGTAGTTGGAAGGCCAGCTTTCGCAGCCATGTCTGTGACTTTAAGTGTGCGCCAGATTCCGCCAAGGTACATCACATCTGGTTGCACGATGTCTACAGCACGCATGTCAATCATGCGTTTCCAGGTTGCAAGGTCCCAATCTTGTTCGCCACCAGTTACATCAATAGAGAGCGCATCAGTTACTTCTTTTGTTTCTTCAAGTTCCCAATATTTGCACGGTTCTTCGAAGTGGCTAATTCCTTCGGATTCAAGTAACGCACCAACTTCTATTGCGCGCTTGGGGGAGAATCCACTATTGCCGTCGACTAACTTTGCGATTCCATCACCGAGTGCACGAGAGACAACAGGAACTACTTCTTCCGTGCGACCAGGCCACTCATCAACGTCATGGCCACACTCAGCTCCCACACGCCATTTGAAAGCGTCAAAACCGAAGTCATCACGTAATTTAACAAAACGTGCTGCTTCTTCTTGCGGGGTAATATCGCGTTTCATAGATGATGCATATGCGCGTAATTTTTGAACTTTTCCACCAAGTAGTTCAACGACTGGTTTACCTTCAACTTTGCCACGCATATCCCATAGCGCTGTGTCTAGACCGGCAAGTGCACGACAACGATAACTTCCAGGAAACTTGTGTTCCTTATCTTCGACTCGGGTGATTAGAGCCCCGATGTCAGATGCATCTTGCCCTAGAACCCAGGGCGCAACTTGGCGGTGCAAAATTTGTGCAGTTATGTCTGCGTTATAGGTTGAAGTTTGTCCCCATCCAATATGCCCGTCGGATGTAACAACCTTTACGAAACAAACATTCTGATCGGTATATGTTTCGATGGTTTTAATCGTGCCAAAGGGCATTAGACGCCCTTTACAAAGACAGGCAGGGATTTCAAGGTTACTTTGACGTTTGAACCAATACCGAGATTTGAAGCTTCTGCACTAGGAATCTGAACACGGATTCGCGCACCATCTGCTAAATCAATTGTGAGACGGCAGGTGGAACCAAGGAAACTGACAGCAAAAATCTTCGCATTGCCAGATGTACTTGCTTCAACCTTGAACCATTCAGGGCGAATCAAAGCAAGACCAGAACCAGTTGTAATTGACCCTGCAACAGTTGGAACTTGCACTCCAAGTACTTCGGCACTGCCTCCAGAAACCTTGGCAGGAAGTGGATTAGTAAGTCCAACGAATTCAGCCACAAATGAGGTGAGGGGGCGTTCGTAAAGTTCTGCAGGCGCAGCAATCTGTTCAAGGATTCCACCGCGCATAACACCGACTCGATCTGCGATTCCAAGTGCCTCTTCTTGATCGTGTGTAACAAATAATGTTGTTGTGCCAACTTCTAGTTGGATACGGCGAATCTCTTCACGTAATTGCGTGCGCACTTTTGCATCCAGTGCTGACAAGGGTTCATCGAGTAACAAAACATTAGGTTCGATTGCAAGGGCTCGAGCAAGTGCAACACGTTGTTGTTGTCCACCCGACATTTGATGTGGAAAGTGATTTGCATGAGTTGATAGCCCAACGAGTTCTAAGAGATCAGCAGCTCGTTTTTTTCGATTAGAACTTGATGAGCGATGTGCCTTCATTCGTAATCCATACTCAACGTTTTCGCGAGCATTCATATGGGGGAAAAGGCTATAAGCCTGAAAAACCATGCCCATATTTCTTTTGTTTGGCGCAACAAATGTGATGTCTTTTGAGTCAACCAAAATACTTCCAGCATCTAAATCCTGAAGGCCAGCAAGTGCGCGAAGTGCAGTGGTTTTTCCGCAGCCAGATGGACCAAGGAGAGCAACGAGTTCGCCTTGTGCAATGTCTAGGTTCAGTCCATCTAGTGCACGAACCTTTCCAAAGTGCTTGGAGAGATTAACTAACTGTACGTAGGCTGAAGTACTCATGGCCAACATCCTTTCCGATCAGGCGATATCTGCGTCAAGGATTGCTCTCTGACGCTTAGTAGTAGGGATAGCGAAAAGAATTCCAAAGACAAAGAGCAGAGCCGCCAAGGAGACAGCAACAGCAATCTTTCCATCTTCACGACCAAGTAAATAAATTACTACTTGTAATGTGTCGTAACTCAACAGGGATGAAATCGTGAATTCACCCAAAACAAGTGCCAATGAAATAACAACACCGGACATGATGCCAGAGCGAATCGTGGGCATAACGATTCCAAAAATTGTCCGCATAGTTGAGGCACCGAGAGTCCTAGCTGCCTCAGCAAGTGTTGAAATATCAACAAGAGCAAGCGCGGCTGAGAGAGAACGGTATGTGAAGGGCAGAATCAACATCGCGTATACGCCAGCGAGTGAAATCGGCGATTCAGTAATGTGAATGGAAATCCAGCGATAAAGAGGAGCGATACCAACCACAATAACAATTCCAGGAATTGCAAGTGGAAGTAAACAAATCAATTCAAGGGGTCTGCGCAATTTTGGTAACCGCAGGTGAACCCAAATAACAGTTGGAACTACTAAGAGGAAAAGTAGCAACATCACGATGATTGCTATTGCAAATGAGACTGAAATAGAAGACATGAGGTCTTCTTGTTCACCGATTGCTTTCCAAGCGCGAAGTGAGCGACCACCTTCATTTCCAAGTGGTTTTGTACTGAAGTCAATCATTCCGTACAAAGGACCAGCTAGGTAAAGGGTAGTTATGCCAATGATAAAGACTTTAAAAATTCTGGATGGGATTCCGAGTTTCATTTACTGCTCCCACTTGCTGACTCGTTTGCGCAACAGCGTGTACAGAGCCATGACAATTACTACCACCAAAACCATGTACAAGGAGAGCGTTTTGGCCAGCGGTGCACTTGCTCCGCCTGTTTCACTCGATAGCGCATTTCCAATACTCAGAGGAGCAATGATTGTGCCTTGACTGATTAATGCAGCCGCAGTTGCGTATGCTGAAAACGAATTAACAAAAAGTAATAGCAATCCGCCAAGAAAAGAAGGAAAGAGAACTGGGAATCCAATTCGAAACCAGTAGTCCTTTGAAGATCCTCCTAAACCTTCAGAAGCCTCACGCCACTGTGGCTTTAGGTTTTCAACTGCGGGGAGAAATACGATAAACATCAGTGGAATTTGAAAAAATGTATAGACAACTCCAAGTCCAAATAATTCGTAAAGCCAATTTGGAGAAGCCAGGAAGTTTGTTTCGGAGTATTTAAGAGCTAATGAAGTAACAAATCCGTTGAAGCCAAATGTTGCAAAGAATGCGAAGGCGAGCATTACGCCTCCAAATTGCGCCAGCACTCCGCCGGCGGCAAGAACAAATCTACGTGATATGCCGTCAGGTTTACCGGTTGAAATTGCCCACGCAAAAAGTGCGCCAATGAGGCCACCTACTAATGAACTCCATACGGAGATCTGTAAAGAATGAATAAATGGAATCTTAAATGCATCATCTTTAATAGTGTTTAAAACGTAGTCGAATGAAAACTTTCCTTCATCACTAAAAAAGGCACCGTACACAACATTAATTGTTGGCCAGATTAAAAATAGTCCCGCAAGTAATAAGAAAGGAAGAACTCCTAAGTAATCTCTTTTGTTGCGCCAGAACCGAGAGCCGGTCCCCGTATGGGAACCGGCTCTCGCGATCTGACTATTAGTCATAGGTCTAACTGTATGTATCGCTAATTATTCTTTAGCGAGTTCCTACAGCAGCAGCCCAGTTAGCTGTGAGGTACGCATTAGCAGCAGCTTGTTGTTCAAGTGATGCTCCCTTTGCAACTGCAGTGCCAGAACCGATTACAGCAATTGCATCCGCACTTGCTGTCTTGTTCTTGATCATCCATGGCCAAAGAACTGGGCTTGCGCCGCCCTTGCCCCATGAATTTCCACCTTCAGCTGAGAGTACGTATTCCATCCAGAGACGACCACATGCAGGATGTGGTGCCCATGCTGAAACACCTACGTTATAGAAAGAACCAACAGCTGCGTTTGCAGGTGTGAATGTCTTCCATGTTTTTCCAACTGCCTTGAACTTATCGATTACCGACTTGGCGTTATATGTCCAGTCAAATACAACTCGAGTCTGTCCTGATTCAATTGTTGCAGGTGTTGGGTCAACGTTGATGAAGCTTCCAGCAGCCTTGAGCTTCTTAAAGAAGTCAACACCCTTTGAAATATCATCGAATGATCCACCGTTAGCAATTGAAGACATGAAGAGTCCGTTGAGACCAGCAGAGGCCTTGGTTGGATCTCCGTTTAGAGCAACTACGCCCTTGAACTTTGGATCTAACAAATCATCAAGTTTTGTGACAGTACCAAGTGCACCGTCGTAACCAACTGTCATCACACCTGTGTAGTTAGGTGTAAGGCGACCCTGTGCATCCTTAAGGGATGTTGGGATTTGTGCCCAGTTGATTACTTTATAAGGCGCGTAATGGGTGTCGATGTACTTGTAACCAACTGCAGTTCCAAGGTCATAAACATCTGGTGAGCGCTTTGTGCCTTTGAGCTTGTTAGCAGTATCGATTTCATCCTGTGAAGATCCATCAGGAATATTTGAATCGATCTTTACTTTGTACAACTTCTTAAAGTTGTCAATGATTTCACCATAGTTTGCCCAATCACGTGGGGTTGCGATGATGTTGAGTTGTCCCTCTTTTTTACATGCTGCTGCTAGGGCTTTAAGACCACCAGCTTGCTTTGCAGATGTCCATGTATCAGCTTTCGAAGCAGCACTTGCTGTTGTTGCAGCAAATGTTGGAACAGCGAGCACTGCAGCAACGCTGAGTACAACTGCTGATCTAGTGAGTTTATTTAACTTCACTGGTTTCCTCCCGTTAGGTTTGTTGACTGCATATTTTTAATCAGGCGATTAAAAATATTCCCCGCTTTTCCGTAATCACCAAAGGGTAGTTACAGAAATTTTTGAAGTGACCTAGTCAAAGACCAAGACACTTCTAGCTCCCTCTCCCGAACGAAGCTTCTGGAAAGACTCATTAAGTCCCTCCAAACCTATGCGACTAGTGATGAGTTCGTCTAGAAGTAATTCACCACTTAAGTACGCCTGCACGAGCAAAGGAACATCTCGTTGCAGGTCTGAAGATCCGAAATAGCACCCTTTGATGGATTGTTCATTCACAAAAGGACCTGCATCGATCGTTAACTTGGCGCCATTTTTAAGTAGACCGACCAGAGTGAGTTGTCCGCCCACATCTACAGTCAGCCACGCTTGTGCGATTGTCTCTTCGCGACCGAGCGCTTCAAATGCGTAATCAACTCCGCCTGTTAATTCTTTTATTGCAGCGACTGGATCTACTTT
>CAITAV010000131.1 GCA_903890345.1 uncultured Actinomycetes bacterium | reverse complement strand
GGCCATGAATATTGAAGCTGCTCGTCAACTCACTTATGCAGCAGCGGTCAAGAGTGAAAATGGTGAAAAAGATTTAAAGTTCTTCTCTGCCTCAAGTAAGTGCTTTGCCAGTGATGTCGCAATGAAAGTTACACAGGATGCTGTGCAGATTCTTGGCGGCTATGGGTATGTATCTGATTATCCAGTTGAGCGAATGATGCGAGATGCCAAACTAACGCAGATTTATGAAGGTACCAATCAAGTACAAAGAATTGTGATTGCTCGCAACTTGCCCGTTCGTTAATTTTTTCTAAATCGTACGATTAAATCTGGTGTGGCCGCAGCATCTACAGCAATATCGTGTGATTCTCTTGGCAAGACTTCACTTGTAACTTCACCTGAATGAACAAGAGCAATTTTCCATCCAGACATTGTTGGAAGTGCGCGATCGTAATAACCGCCGCCTTGTCCAAGTCGATAGCCATCACGATCAATTCGAAGAGCCGGCACAATCACCACATCTATTGCTGGTAATTGTGTAATAACTTCGCCAACTGGCTCCAGAATGTTTTTCTTTTCAATCAATTTACTTTCATCGCCATCCCAATAAATCCAGTCGATGTGATCTTTGTTTACGCGAGGAAGCATCAGAGTTTTTCCAGATTTAATTAGTGCACGATTTAGTTCGGCGGTATTAGGTTCATGACCATAAGAAACATAGCTAGCAACAATTGTGGCCTGCATTACTTCTGGAGTTGAAAGTACATTTGTATAAACCGCGGGGATAAATGCCTCACGTCTTTCGCGGCGATATCGCTCACGCATATGTGCTTTATCTTGCATCGCAAATCCCCTAGAAATCTAGTTACTACAAGTATGGTGTGATTATGGCAGAGCAAATGCGCGTGGATGAGTTCCTCAGTTCATTACTGGGAATTTGTCACCCTCTTGAGCCACTTGATTTACCCTTATTGGATGCGCACGGCGCAACATTGGCCGAAGATATTTATGCTGGCGAAAGATTAGTTTTGCGAGCCAATAGCCGCATTCGCTCCACGCAGATTGGATTGGCAGCATCAATTGGTCTTGATCACTTGCCTACAAGACCACATCCGCGCGTTGTAATTTTGTCAGCAGGTCCAGATCTAGTTGAACCAGGACAAAAACTCCAAGCCGATGAAGAGTTTGAAACTAATTCATGGTTACTTACAACTGCAGTTCGCGAAGTTGGCGCTATTGGATACCGAGTGCACTCGATCCCAGAGGATGAAGAAGAACTATTAGCCGTCATCGAAGATCAATTAGTACGTGCAGATCTCATTGTCATTAGCGGCGAACGAAATGATGATTCATTTGATCTCATAACCCGCACACTTCAAAAAATGGGCGAGATAACAACTCTTGATCTAGCGATTGAAAATAGTGGGCGCCATAATTTCGGTCAGATTGGTCCAGATAAAACTCCTGTGGTTACTTTGCCAGGAGATCCAATCAATGCGTATATTTCTTTCGAACTTTTTGTCAGACCAATGATTCGTACCATGCTCGGAGCCGCAACAATTCATCGTCCATCGGTAAAAGCAAAACTAGAGAAAGCAATAACTTCAACTCCAGGTGCTCGTTCATATGTTCGCGCGATACTCTCCGAAGATGCAAGCTCGGTGCGAGCATTAGACATTCAGGATGAAATCTCAACGCTTTCAGATGCCAACTCCTTTATTGCACTGAGCGAGAAGGACGAGAAAATATCTGCGGGTGCATCTGTAAATGTTGTGGTGCTTGAACGGCGATATATTTAAATGCGCGATCATTCTTGGCCAGTAACACTTCATGGCACAGAAATTTACTTAAAACCTCTTCGGTTAAGGGATAGAAAGAAATGGCTCAATGTACGAGCCGAAAATCGTGAATGGCTTTCACCGTGGGAAGCAACTCTTCCATTTACCCCCGGAAGCGATGTCGAATCTTTGCAAAAAGAGCTTCCATCTTTTTTTCGGTTAGTCAGAACTCTTAATCGCGAATCACGTGATGGTCGATCCATTTCATTTGCAGTGTGGCATCAAAATAATTTAATCGGACAGATATCTATGGGAGGCATAATTCTCGGCGCACTGCGCGGAGCCCATATTGGTTATTGGATTGACCGTGCATATGCAGGGCGCGGATATACAACCGAAGCGGTTAACTTAATGACCGAATATGGCTTTTCTGTCCTAGCGCTTCATCGAATTGAAATTAATCTTCGCCCAGAAAATGCTGCGTCTCGTCGGGTCGCTGAGAAAGCGGGATATGTATTTGAAGGAGAGCGCTCTCGATACTTACATATTGATGGCGATTGGCGCGATCATCTTTCATTCGTAAAAGAAAACCCATTAATAAAGTAAATAAAAAAGCAGAGCGAAATCGGCACTGAAATACCCGATAGGTCCGATTTCTCCCTCTATCTTTATACATCATGGCTTCGGGACTCATTTATGTAGCAATCATCGGAATGTGGGTTGCCTATTTTTTGCCTCGCTGGGTTCACGACAGAAATGAATTTTCAGGAAAATCAATTGAACGTTACAAAAGCGCACTTCGCGTTGTAGCAAATAGTTCGCCAGGTGGAAGTTCTGGATCTGGAGTTATTCATACAGATTTAGATCACGAAGCTAAAGTTGCACAAAGACTGATGCAAAGAAGAATTAGTTTTGCAATCCTAATTATTTCACTCCTCACAACAATTGTCGGTGGTCTCATGAATACATTGAAAATTTCTTTCGCACTTATTCCACTTACCGGAATAATCATTTATGTTGCTCACGTAAGGCGACAAACAATTAGTGAGAAGTTGTATAAGCGAAGAATAAGAAACCTACAAAAAGGTCAATCTGGTACATCAAGTACAAATCTCTCTGAAGTTGTTAGCCATGCAACTCAAAAAGAACATTGGATTCCACTTTCTGAACGAGAATTATCTGGCGTTGTAATTTTGCCAAAAGGTTCGGCTGAAAATCGTGGTGCTTGGCAACCAAATGAAGTTCCAGTTCCAACGTATGTAAATGCCCCTAAGGCTGTAACACCGCGAAGAACTATTGACTTAACAACGCCTGGTCAGTGGAGTGAAGATCAAGAACGCTTAGCTCGCGAAGCACTAGCAGCAGCAACTCCTTCTCGTGATCAAGTATTTGATCAAGATCTAGCAGAGCAAGCTGTTGAAAAACTAAATCGTTCGCGCGCAGTAAACGAATAATCTAGATCCAGGAAGTAAACCACATACGCATATGCCACTGTGCATATGTGATTACTTCGCCTAAATAAAGCGGCAAAAAGTAAATAAAATTAAGGAAAACCACAGCGACAAAACCAAGGATTATTACTTGGGCGTTTGCCGGATTTTTGCTGCGATCTATAAATAGCTTTGCACAATAAACGAGTGCCAGTATCAAAAATGGCTCAAAAACAATGGCGTAAAAACTAAATACTGTGCGTTTTTGAAAGAAGAACCAGGGTAGATATCCCGCGATTACACCGAGAAGAATGAAAGTTAATTTCTTATCTACATTGCGGTTGTAGAACTGCCACGCCCACAATCCAATAAGTACCACTAATGCAATCGTTGCGCTCCACCATAGAACTGGTGTGCCGAGTGCCAATACTTCTTGCGCACAACTCTTGCTCCCACAACCTTGTGGAGATTCATAAGAAAATGATGTTGGTCTACGCATAATTAACCAACCCCAAGGGTTTGCTTGATAGGCGTGCTTTTCAACTAGTGATGTATGAAAATCCAACATTTGCTTGTGATAGTAAAT
>CAITAV010000130.1 GCA_903890345.1 uncultured Actinomycetes bacterium | reverse complement strand
CGAGTTATATAACTTAGACATGACTCGTGATGAGATGCATGAGATTGCAGCCCAGTTAGGTAGCGATGTTCCATTTCTTCTCAGCGGCGGAACTGCAATTGGACAAGGCAGGGGAGATCAACTTACTGCGGCACTTTCGCGCGGAACTTATCACTGGGTTTTAGCACTTTCTAGCGTTGGGCTTTCCACTCCAGCGATTTACAGCGAGTGTGATCGACTACGGCAAGGATTAGATATCAGCGAGCCACAAATTAGCGATGCACTGATGCAAGCACTCTTAGCGGCTGATCCAAAAGGTGTTGGAAATTTATTAGTAAATGATTTACAACCTGCGGCATGTTCACTTCGACCTGCACTTCGTTTAATTCTAGATGTTGGCCAGGAATATGGAGCACTCGGTGCAATTGTTTCTGGGTCTGGCCCAACTGTTGCATTCTTAGTATCTGATGAAGAACATGGTTTGGATTTAGCAGTTGCATTAAGCGCATCCGGTGTTGTCGGAAGTGTTACACGAGCCTTTGGTCCAGTTCATGGAGCCAAAATTATTGAGTCACACTAAATTTCATCTTCAAATTGAGCAGCAATAACGCTGAGCAATCGAGCAAGTTCTTTCTTTTCATCACTTGTTAATGGGGCTAAAAAGTTTCTTTCGCGACCTAAAAGTTCTTCCATTGCAGCATCTACCGCGCGAACACCTGCTTTTGTCAGAGTTACTAACGAACCACGACCATCTGCGGGATCTTGCTTGCGAGTTATAAGTTCTAACTCTTCAAGACGGTCTAAACGATTTGTCATCGTTCCGCTGGTCACCAAAGTTTCTTGCATGAGTTGGCTTGGTGAAAGTTGATACGGCGCACCAGCGCGACGAAGCGAAGCTAATACATCAAAGCCCCACGTATCTAAATCTGCGAATGCATTACGTCTTTCAATATCTAAGTGACGAGAAATTCGAGTGATACGGCTGAGGACTCCAAGTGGTGATAAATCCAGATCTGGACGCTGTGCCTTCCAAGCGGCGATGAGGCGATCTACTTCATCACGCATTTTCGCCCCACTTTCTAAAAGTATTTATTAAAATTTCTCGCGTGAGGCAACTTTAGTGGTCGAAAGTACTGGTGCGGATAAGGGAGAATATGGGTTCCGCCATTGTGTAGTGGCTAGCACATGGGCCTTTGAAGCCCAGGGTCCAGGATCGATACCTGGTGGCGGAGCATGACGCCACCAAAGGGCACAGACTCATCACTTGAGTGCGCAATTATCCTTGCCGCCGGCGAAGGAACGCGTATGAAATCTTCGCTGCCAAAAGTTTTACATGAAGTTGCCGGTCGCACATTAGTTGGACATGTTTTACATGCGGTTCAAGGTTTATCTCCTCAACAAATAAGAGTTGTCGTTGGATCAGGCCGCGAACAAGTTGAAGAACATATTGCAGCAATTTCACCAAAAGCTGTCACGGTGTTTCAAGAAAAGCGTGGCGGCACTGGGCATGCAACGCAACTTGCGCTCGCCGGAATTTCACCTAAAGGCGCTGTACTTGTATTAGCTGGAGATACTCCGCTTCTAACAACACAATCACTTTCACAACTGATTTCATTTCACCACAATGGTGGATTTAGCGCATCTGTGATGACAGCCGAGCATCCAGATCCAACGGGGTATGGTCGAATTATTCGAGCCGATGATGGTTCACTCCTTCGCATCGTAGAAGAAAAAGATGCAACGGATGCGGACAAGATTATCTTTGAAGTAAATTCAGGCGTTTATATCTTCGACGGAGCATTACTCGCTTCGGCAATTACAAAGCTCACGGCAAACAACTCCCAAGGCGAACTCTATTTAACTGATGTTTTAGAGATCATGCGACAAGCAGGCGGAGAAGTTGCTGCAGCCCTGATTGATGATTACGTCGAAACTCTTGGCGTCAATGACCGCGAGCAACTTGCTGAAAGCGGTGCGTACTTACGCGATCGAATTAATAGCGATTTAATGCGAGCTGGTGTAACGATTACAGATCCAACAACTACGTGGATTGATGCAACTGCAAGTATTGAAAGTGATGTAACCATTTATCCAGGAACAGCAATCCTTGGAAACACAACAATTAAATCTGGCGCCATAATCGGACCACGGACAACGCTTGAAACGTGCACAGTCCTTGAAGGCGCTCGTGTTGTCGAATCTAATTGCCATGAAGCAGTTATTGGAAAAGATGCGCAGGTTGGCCCTTATTCATACTTACGTAAAGGGACAAAACTCGGCAACGGATCAAAAGCAGGCGCCTTTGTTGAAATCAAGAATTCAACTGTTGGTGATGGCTCTAAAGTCCCACACCTTTCATACGTCGGCGATGCAAAAATTGGTGAAGGCACCAATATCGGAGCCGCAACAGTGTTTGTTAATTACGATGGCGTGGAAAAGCACGAAACCATCGTCGGTGATCATGTCCGAATCGGAAGCGATTCGATGTTGATTGCACCAGTGACAATTGGTGATGGGGCATACACCGCAGCAGGTTCTGTAATTTCTGAAGATGTCCCACCTGGAGCAATTGGAGTTGGTAGATCACGCCAGCGAAATGTCTTAGGCTGGGTCTTGCGCAAACGTTCTGGCACAAAATCTGCCGAAGCTGCTGCGCGTCACGCTGGCAGTGAAAACGGACATAAGAGAGGCTAAGCCCCATGAGCGAACTCCGGCTAGCATCTGAAAAACGGTTAAGGTTATTTTCAGGCCGCGGATTTCCGGAATTAGCAGAAGAAGTTGCACAAGAACTCGGTGTTCCAATTACACCAACATCTGCCTATGACTTTGCAAATGGTGAAATATTTGTTCGCTTCGAAGAGAGCGTTCGTGGATGCGATGCATTCGTATTGCAGTCTCACTCTGCGCCAGTAAATAAACAAATAATGGAACAACTAATCATGGTTGATGCACTCAAGCGCGCATCTGCAAAACGAATAACAGTTGTCGCACCTTTTTATGGTTACGCACGTCAGGATAAGAAGCACCGCGGACGCGAACCAATTTCTGCGCGATTAATGGCAGATTTATTTAAGGCAGCCGGCGCCGATCGTTTAATGGTTGTAGATCTTCACACATCACAAATTCAAGGTTTCTTTGATGGTCCAGTGGATCACTTATTCGCACTTCCAATGCTTGCCGATTACGTTGGATCTAAAGTTGATCGCTCACGACTAACAATTGTTTCTCCAGACTCCGGACGAGTGCGCGTGGCAGAACGTTGGTCAGATTTACTCGGTGGATGTCCAATCGCTTTTATTCATAAAACCCGCGATCCACGCATTCCAAATGAATCAATCACTGGACGCGTTGTCGGAGATGTTGAAGGACAAACCTGCGTTGTTATTGATGACATGATCGATACTGCGGGCACAATTACTAAAGCAGTGGACGCACTCTTTGAAGCAGGTGCTAAAGAAGTGATCATTGCAGCAACTCACGCAGTCCTTTCAGGCCCTGCAATTGAAAGACTCAGAAATTCTCGTGCAAGTGAAGTTGTTGTCACTAATACTCTGCCAATAACAGAGGATCAAAAGTTCGATAACCTCACAGTTCTCTCGATTGCGCCACTGCTTGGTCGCGCTATCCGAGAGGTCTTCGAAGATGGATCTGTTACCAGCCTCTTCGATGGCCATTCGTAAGCGCGATTTGCCAGAGCAGATAATCCTTCGCTAATCTTTGCCTCGTTCCGGCGAGGGTTTTTAACTTCCGTTATCGACGGTGCAGGTAAATGCTCCTGCTGGGACTTTTGTGAAGTAACCGAAAGT
>CAITAV010000129.1 GCA_903890345.1 uncultured Actinomycetes bacterium | reverse complement strand
TGGATTGCGCATAAATAGTGGCCCGGGCGATGCAGGCGCATTAATTCCAGGAATGGTTCTGGGCGATACATCAAAACAGAGTGTGGCATTTAAAGCAGATATGAAGCGCTCTGGATTGACTCACTTAGTTGCAGTCAGTGGTGCAAATTTTGCCATCGTCTCAGCCTTTGTTTTGTGGGGCATGCAATTTTTTATTCGTTCTTTGCGGTGGAGACTCGGTGCTACCGCAATATTTTTAGCATCCTTTATCGCCTTAGTTCGTCCATCACCATCGGTATTGCGCGCAGCAGCAATGGCTGCGGTTTTATTAGTAGCCAAAGGTTCGCGTAGACCGAGTGATTCTTTGCCCGCATTAGGTTTTGCAATTGCTGCAGTTGTTATTGGCGATCCCTGGCAAGCACGTGATGCCGGTTTTGCATTATCTGTTCTTGCTACTGCAGGGTTGTTGCTCTTTGCACCGCGCATTATTGCGTGGCTTTCTAAGTACTTACCCAAACTAATCAGTGAAGCGTTAGCACCGCCGATTGCAGCGACAATATTTTGCTCTCCAGTATTAATCGCTATTGCTGGCTATTTAGCACCCATGAGTGTGATCGCTAACTTATTTGCAGCCCCAGCGGTTGCACCCATAACAATTATTGGATTTATTGCAGCACTTATCTCACCGATTGCCCCATTTTTCACGCGCGTATTGATTTGGATCATTCACTTTCCGGCAGCTTTTATTACGTGGACCGCGCATTGGGCGGCGCAGTTTCCAGTGTTAAAAATGAGTAGCGCAATCCTTATTGGTTCCTTAATCACTCTCTGGTTTACCCGCACACTCGTGCAACGTCACTGGAAAAAATACGTAGCCATTGCTCTCTGCTTTCTACTCTTCTTTACATGGATAGGACGTTGGCCAGGGGGTCAGTGGAGCGTTGCCAATTGCGATATTGGTCAAGGAGATTCTTCGGTAATTAATTTAGGAAATCATCGGGCAATTGTTATCGATGTTGGACCAGATGCCGCACTTGAAGATGCATGTTTAAAGGCACTTGGCATTAGCGAGATTCCTCTATTGATATTGAGTCACTTTCACGCAGATCACGTGGAAGGTTTACCAGGATTATTAAAGCGCAGAGACGTTGGTCAAGTGTGGGTTAGTAACAACACTGATCCAATATTTGAAAGTGTTCGGGTGCAGAGTTGGCTCAAAGGAATTGAAATTGTTGTTGCAACCCGCGGAATGCAGAGCACGATTTCAAACATTGCGATTAATGTTCTTTGGCCTCTGACAACAACTCAGCAATTTGCATCTAATCCCGGCGATGGTTCATCAATAAATAACTCAAGCATTGCAGCGATGATTACATCGCCTGATTTTTCACTCTTTGCAGCGGGTGATCTTGAACCACCCGTGCAAGAACTATTGCGCGCAGATGTTGCTCACGTTGATATTTATAAAGTCTGTCATCACGGCTCGAAGTATCAGGACCCAGAATTTATGGCTCACTTGTCACCTGCAATTGCGATGATTAGCGTGGGAACAGGAAATACCTACGGGCATCCGGCTCCACAAACTGTGAGGGCCCTGACTAGACTCGGTGCACGGGTTGTACGAACAGATACAGATGGCGCGATTGCAATTAGAGCAAAAAACCATCTCCTATCAATAAAGTTAGCGCGATCAGGAATACATATCTTTCGATTGGGATAGGAGCACAGATGGATAGTTTGTATCTCATCCTTGGCTCCGAAGGCGCACTCGCAGATAGCGCTCTTTTGAAATTAACCACTCAACTCAAAGAAGAGAGCGCTGAATTAACAACGCTTTCTGCATCCGAAGTTATCGTCGGAGATATAGCCGATGCACTAGCCCCGTCGTTGTTTTCTGAACGCCGAGCTCTCGTCATTAAAGAGTTACAAGATTTGCCTGAAGATTCACGAGATGAAATCACTCGCTACTTAGATAACACAGATCCTACAACCACAGTAATTTTCATGCACAAAGGTGGCGTCAAAGGTAAAGCGCTATTGGATGCGATTAAGAAAGCCAAAGCCACAATTATTGCCTGCGAGCCACTAAAAAAAGAGAGTGAAAAACAAGAGTTCGTCCGCAATCTCTTTTTAGACCTTGGCCGCAAAGCATCGCCTGCAGCAGTGAGTGCATTAGTAAATGCTGTCGGCGGCGACTTACGAGAACTCAGTGCTGCATGCTCGCAAATAGTTTCTGATACTCCAGCAGGAACAATTGATGAAGCACACGTTGAAAAATTTCATCAAGGTCGAATTGAAACCACTGGATTCGATGTTGCAGATATCGCACTCGATGGAAATCTTGCACAGGCACTGATTACTCTGCGCAGTGCAATTGCAACGGGCACAGATCCAGTCATGATTACTAGTGCGCTTGCATCTGCCATACGTGGTTTAGCAAAAGTTTCTGGTGCAAATAGAAATGTAAAATCTTTTGAATTAGCAGGTTCACTTGCAATGGCGCCGTGGCAGATTGATAAAGCCCGTAGACAACTTGCGGGCTGGACTCCGAAGGGACTCATTGCTGCAGTCTCAGCCGTTGCACAGGCCGATGCCGATGTGAAAGGGGCAGCGAGTGACCCGATTTACGCACTCGAAAAGGCGATTTCAGAGATTGCTACCGCTCGAAATGGGCGCCCAATCTCAGTTTGAGCGTAAGGGGCACGCGCTGGTAGCCTACGCATCTATTAATAACCCTTATTAATTCGAAGTACACAGAGAAGTGAGTTTTTCACGTGGCAAATATCAAGTCGCAGATTAAGCGCATCAAGACCAATGAGAAGGCACGCCTTCGCAATAAGGCTGTTAGCTCATCAATCAAGACCGCTGTTCGTAAATTCCGCGATGCAGTAACTGCTGGTGACAAGGCTGTAATCACATCTGAACTTCGCACAGCATCTAAGGCGCTAGATATTGCAGTAGCCAAGGGCGTTCTACATAAGAACACAGCTGCAAACAAGAAGTCTTCAATGGCGAGTGCGGCTAATAAAGCCGGCGTTCGTTAATTCTTACTTACACAACTTAACTGCGAGGCTAATTTAGATGCCTGCGATATCCCTAGCAAAAGCACCGCAACCTGCTGCTACAAAACCTGAGCAGATTCGAAACTTTTGCATCATCGCTCACATCGATCACGGTAAATCAACACTTGCCGATCGCATGCTCGGAATCACCGAAGTTGTAGAAGCACGAAATATGCGTGCGCAATATCTAGATCGCATGGATATCGAACGCGAACGCGGAATCACTATTAAATCTCAAGCTGTGCGTCTTCCATGGCGAAGCGGTATCGATGGCCAGGAATACATCTTGAACATGATCGATACACCAGGCCACGTTGACTTTACCTATGAAGTATCGCGCTCGCTGGCTGCATGTGAAGGTGCAGTGTTATTAGTTGATTGTGCACAAGGAATTGAAGCCCAGACATTGGCCAATCTTTATTTGGCGATGGAGAATAACCTCACAATTATTCCGGTGCTCAATAAAATCGATTTACCTAACGCTCAACCGGAAAAATTTGCGGCAGAGCTTGCAAAACTTATTGGCTGCGAACCTGAAGATTGCTTGCGTGTATCTGGAAAAACTGGTGAAGGTGTTGCAGAGTTATTAGATCAAATTGTTTCCCAAATTCCAGCGCCAGTCGGAGATGCTAATGCTCCTGCGCGTGCACTTATTTTCGACTCTGTGTACGACTCATATCGCGGTGTAGTTACATACGTTCGTGTAATTGATGGGCACTTATCACCCCGTGATCAAATTCAAATGTTTTCAACTGGTGTACGCCATGAAATGCTAGAAGTCGGTGTAATTTCTCCAGAACCAATGCCAAGTAAAGGTCTTGGTGTTGGCGAAGTAGGTTATTTAATTACTGGTGTAAAAGATGTTCGCCAATCACGTGTGGGTGACACCGTTACAACGTATAACAATCCAACTAAACAGGCATTAGCAGGATACAAAGATCCCAAGCCAATGGTTTTCTCAGGTCTCTATCCATTAGATGGCGCTGATTATCCAGCGCTGCGTGAAGCACTCGATAAGTTACAACTAAACGATGCTGCACTGGTTTACGAACCAGAATCATCTGCAGCTCTTGGCTTTGGTTTTCGCTGTGGCTTCTTAGGTTTGCTTCACATGGAAATCGTGCGAGAAAGACTTGAACGCGAATCTAAACTTAATCTGATTTCTACTGCGCCAAATGTTGTGTATCAAGTAACGCTAGATGACGGAAAAGAAGTACGAGTTACTAACCCATCCGAATTTCCAGATGGAAAAATTGCAATGGTTCGCGAACCAATCGTAAGAGCCACGATTCTTGCGCCTTCTGAGTTCATCGGAACAATCATGGAACTCTGCCAAGAGCGACGCGGTTTATTGCTCGGCATGGATTACTTATCTGAAGATCGTGTTGAAATTCGTTACACATTGCCGCTTGCCGAAATCGTCTTTGACTTCTTTGATCAATTGAAATCACGTACACGTGGTTATGCATCCCTGGACTATGAAGAAAAGGGCGATGAAGAAGGCAATCTCGTAAAGGTAGATATTTTGTTACAGGGTGAAGCAGTCGATGCATTTAGCGCAGTTGTTCACCGCGATAAGGCATATGCCTATGGCGTGATGATGACAAGTAAATTGCGCGAACTTATTCCGCGCCAACAATTCGAAGTACCTATTCAGGCTGCCATTGGTGCACGCATTATTGCTCGTGAAAACATTCGTGCGATCCGTAAAGACGTTCTTGCA
>CAITAV010000128.1 GCA_903890345.1 uncultured Actinomycetes bacterium | reverse complement strand
TTGATCCAATTAGTTTTACAGGGATTGCATGGTTAACCGAAGTTGGTTCTATTACTTAAGAAACTATGGAGCGGGTGACCGGGATCGAACCGGCATGGCCAGCTTGGAAGGCTGGGGCTCTACCATTGAGCTACACCCGCATGTTTGATGCAGTTTTTGTGCTGGGCTTAGATTACCTCTGCCGCAGTACGGTTATCGAATCGGGGCTAACGTTATCGCCTCGGTTAGCAAGGGTGAAAATCTCCTCTAGACTCACCACTTGCGCCTCGGGGCGTAGCGTAGTGGCTAGCGCGCCTGCTTTGGGAGCAGGAGATCGGGAGTTCGAATCTCCCCGCCCCGACCATAACTTTTAATTTAATACTTATTTAAAGGAGCACTTCGTGAAGAGCACGGTAGAAACACTTTCTCCAACCCGTGTTCGTTTAGATATCGAAGTTCCATATGCAGAGCTCACACAACATGTTTCAGATGCGTATAAAAAAGTAGCATCACAAGTAAATATTCCTGGATTCCGTAAAGGAAAAATTCCAGCATCAATGATTGATCAGCGCGTGGGTCGCGGAACCGTAATGGATGAAGCAATTAACTCAGCCCTTCCAGAGTTCTACAGCAAGGCAGCTCGTGAGCACACAGTGCTTGTGATTGGCCGTCCAACTGTTGATGTTAAAGAGTTTGTAGATAACGAGAAGTTAGTTTTCACTGTTGAAGTAGATGTGCGCCCAGAAGTGAAGTTGCCTGATTTTTCTAAGATTGAAATCAAGGTTGATGATGTCGTTGTTACTGACACAGATATCACTGAGCAAGTAGACGAATTACGCGCTCGCTTTGGGACTCTCAATACTGTTGAGCGCGCGATTAAGAGCGGAGATTTTCCAACGTTGGATCTTTCAGCTCGCATTAATGGTGAAGAAGTAGATGGTGGTCAGGCATCCGATATTTCATACGAAGTTGGTTCTAATCGCATGATCGATGGTCTTGATGAGGCACTTGTTGGAATGAGTGCGGGGGATAAGAAAGATTTTGAAACGCAATTAGTCGGACAGGCAGATGGCGAAAAAGGTGTTGTAGAAGTTGTTGTTAAAGTTGTTAAAGAGCGCGAATTACCACCGATGGATGATGCATTCGCAAAGCTTGCATCAGAGTTCGATACGTTGGCAGAACTCAAAGCAGATTTTGCTACTCGACTTGAGCGCGTAAAGAAGATGGAACAAGGCGCACAGGCTCGCGATTTGCTCGTCGAAAAATTACTTGCAGAAACCGAAATTCCAGTTCCTGATCTTCTTGTGGACGAAGAAGTCAATGATCACTTATCTGGTGAAGGTCGCCTGGAAGATGCCGAACACCGTGCAGAAGTTGATGGCCAGGTTCGTTCATCTCTGAAATCAGATTTCTTACTCGATGCAATCGTGAAGGCAGAAGAAGTTCAGGTTACTGAAGTAGAACTTACTGAATATTTAGTTCGCACATCACAGCGTTACGGAATGGCTCCGGAACAATTCGCTGAAGAGTTACAAAAAGCGGGGCAAATTCAACAACTCGTTGCAGAAGTTGCTCGTGCCAAAGCACTCGCTGGCGTTCTCTCTCGTATTTCGATTAAAGATGCATCGGGCGCAGCAATTGATCTTGAAGCCCTTGCTCCAAAGCCAGCACCT
>CAITAV010000127.1 GCA_903890345.1 uncultured Actinomycetes bacterium | reverse complement strand
ATGTCTACACGCGAGTTGTGTGCAAAAAGCCACTCTTCGCAGAATGGCTTTAAGTGTGGTGGCGGGTGAAGGATTTGAACCTTCGAAGGCAGAGCCGGGGGATTTACAGTCCCCTCCCATTGGCCGCTCGGGCAACCCGCCAAGGTCGAACGTTTTACGGCGGGTGAAGATTACCTCAAATTAATGGGTCAACGTTAATCAGGTAATTCTCGCCATTTACGGCGGCTGGCGTATGCCCAAATACCAATTACTAGCAGGGCAAGAGTGCCCAAAATTATGTGATCTCTGTGATGAAGAAAAAAACCTTCTGTGTTTTTTACATGATTTGTTCTAATCACTTTCGGCAGCGCTGTTTCGCTTTCACTTGGAACAGCCACAGGCGTTGAAGATTTGCTTTCACTCTTTGTCTTCAAGATAAATTGATAAGTTCCTTCAACAACATGTCCGTCAGCTGAAACCACTCGATAACTTACAGAGTATTTGCCTGGCATGGTTGATGCAGTTAAGTCGCGTGAAATATTTGAACTCAGCAACTTTGTCGCGCCGGTAGTGACTTCCTTGCCGTCAGGATTTCTAACAATGACAGAATTTCCGCTACCAAGGTCCAACAATTCTTCGTCAAAAATTAACTTAACTTCTTGGGGCATCTCCGTAATTGTTGCGTTGCCCTTTGGAATCTGTTCAATCATCGATGAATGAGCATAGGACGAATAGCTATTGAAAATTGAAAAAAGAAGGAGGGCAAGTAATCCGATTGAAACTCTCTTAATCTTCATAATCTTCCCCTCCCTCTATTTTTTCCTAATTATGCTGCCGGAGCAACAATTGTAACTGTTGGCGCAGGACCAGTTTCTGTGGTCTTATCAGCAGACAAGACACTTGGGGCTGCACTGTCATGCACGGTCCACAAGAGTTTCAATTCCTGATAAGTGGTCTTTGTTGTCGCTGGAACCCAGACTTTCATCTTTGTTTTTGTCTTTGGATCAGTGACTGTTTTGATGCGAGCTGCAACTGGTGTGTCTGTTGCCAGACGACATATTTGAGTTGTGTCTAACCAGTGCTTGCCAGCTGTTACCCACGCACCTCTAATTCCAAATTCAGCAAAACCAACTGGATTAACATCAAAGATTTCGCTCTTTGCGGTCCAGGTGATTGTGTTTGAAATTGGTTTACCTGCGGCATCAACTAATGCCGATGGTGTAACTACTGCTGTAAATCCCGGGATCTGCATTGCCGCAGATGCGGGGGCAGCAAGTAATTCAGATGGAATCACAATAGAGAGTGCATGTGTTCCAACTTTTGTAACACCATCAGGCGCCGTACAACCATGTCCGATACGAAGAAGAATCACACTGGAAACACCTTTTGTTGGTGTAACTCCGCGTGTATCTACTCCTGCATGTGCATGTGCCGAAGAAATTGATGTTACGGACATCAAAATTGCAGCAGAAAGTGCAATAAGTTTTTTCATTTGTTTCTCCTAAAGTATTTATGGTCTGCTAGAAGAGCGCGCGAAGATCTATATCGCAGAATTAATAGAAATTAGGCGCGGCTGCAGACTGGCGGCGCTCGACCCCTGAGGACCGAAAAAACTAAATTTGCAAGAGCTCGGTTTTGAGATTCTATCCAAAGAACAATTAGTTCAATCTTTGGGTTAAATACTCCAAATCTAACTTTTGGCAGAACTGCTTCGATTAATGCTTCGAAAGCATTTGAGATTTTTTCGAAGTGTCGAGAAATGAAATAAGTAAGAACTACTGCAATTCCGTGTGAGGAATACATCCGCTCTGAACTTACGGCTGAATTATTATGAAAAACAATGTGACCAAGCATTTGAAAAACAACAAGTGTTGCAGCAAGCCCAGGACCATTAAATTCTTTCAAAGGTCTTGCGTTGAAGTAGACAATAGAGAGGGCAAATAAAGGTATAACCAAAGGGCTTAACGAGAATGACCCGCCACCAAGATGGTGAAAGAGCAGAACGCTCGTGAATAACAGCAAATTAAGTGTGAGCGACCTCAGAAATCTGTTACTCAGCATGGGTAGATATTACTTCTTTGGATGGGTCAATAAATAAGAAATTACCGAATTAGCAAATGAATTTGATAAATCCGGTGAGTGTTTGCCTTTATTGATTGTCCAGAGTTCTGAGTTCGCTCCTGTTTTGCACCCTTTGTATCGCAAGACCGTTGTTTCAGGGCCGCTGAGCTTTCTATCTAGATCTAAACGCGGGAGCACTCGGTACGGTTTTTTACCACACTCATTTAACTTTCCCCATAAGTCAATCGTCTTCCTTGCAGAGGGATAGGCACTACTAAATAAATATCCACCCGTGTATGAAATAACTGCATCATTGGTTCCATGAACTTGAAGAACACTTACGGGCGAAGTTGGTTTACAACTTTGAGGATTCGAATATGTTGATCCGGCCAAGCTGACGATTGCTGCGATTCGATCTGATTGATTGCACGCCATGCGGTGCGCCATAAAGCCACCATTGGAGTGCCCAACGATATATACCCGAGCGGGGTCTACTGAATAATCTTTGGAGACAGAATCAATAATGCTAGTTAAATACGCTTCATCATCGATGGCACTGGAATCAAAATTGCAGCAGGCGGGCGTAGCGTTCCAAAACAAATATCCATTGGTGTCTTTAGTGCCACTTGGATAAACGGTAAGAATTCCCTTTTCATCCGCCACTTTTCCAAGTGCAAAATAACTCTCTGCATATGGTGATTCCGCGGTATAGCCATGCAATGCAATTAACAATGGAGCGGGTGTTCCAGATTGATACGTTGTTGGAACAACTAATGTAAATGGGCGATCTCCCGGATATAGAACATCGGAGGCGTGGGATGCTGAAATAGGCAGAACGCTGAGCAATAAAAGTAAAAGGGATAAGCGCGCCCGAATCATGGTGAAAATCTAGTCCACTACTGCAGGAATTTCATTACTTTTCGGGTGAGAAGATAAGATGAGCAAATGGCTGACAGCAGTTTTGACATAACTTCCAAGATAGATCGCATGGAATTAGATAATGCGATTAACCAAGCAATCCGCGAAATCGATACTCGCTTTGATTTTAAGAACACAGGTTCTTCAATCGAACTAAAGGGCGAAGTAATCAATATCGAAGCTGACACTGAAGAGCGCGCAAAGGCCGCTTTAGATGTTGTCAAAGACAAGATGATTAAACGCGGTGTTTCTCTTAAGCATTTAGATGCTGGAGCGCCACAACTCAGCGGAAAGATTTATAAAATTGCTGCACCGCTTAAGGAAGGCATCTCAACTGAGAATGCGAAGAAAGTTGCAAAATTCCTACGCGATGACGGTCCTAAGTCACTAAAAACTCAGATTCAAGGAGATGAACTTCGCGTCACAAGCAAGAGTCGCGATGATTTACAGACAGCCATGGCACTTGTTAAAGATGGTGCTTGGGATTTCGCAGTTCAATTTACGAATTTCCGCTAATTGTCTAGATATAAAACTGGCTTACTCTTTGGAGTATCTGCCTACACATTGTGGGGCGCATTCCCCTTGTACTGGCCACTTTTGCAACCAGCTAATCCGATGGAAATTGTTTCGCATCGTGCTGTTTGGTCGCTATTTTTCTGTTTAGTTGCACTCGGACTTTCTAAGCAACTTAAAAGCACATACGCACTTCTTAAAAATCCACGAGTCTTTATCCGCCTATTGCTGGCTGCGGCGCTGATCTCGGTTAATTGGCTTGTTTACATTTGGGGTGTAAATAACGGGCATGTTGTTGAAACTGCACTTGGGTATTACATCAACCCGCTCATCATTATTGCCTTTGGTGTAATTATGTTGCGTGAGAAGATGCGCAAACTTCAATGGACAGCAGTTAGTTTTGGCGCACTCGGTGTAATAGTTTTAACGATTGATTATGGTCGTCTGCCTTGGATTGCTTTAGCGCTAGCGGTTTCTTGGGGTTCTTATGGACTTGTGAAGAAGCAACTAAACATTGGAGCACTTGAAGGTCTAGCGATTGAAACATTGCTTTCGCTACCAATATACGGTGGTTATTTGATCTATGTCGGACTCAATGGGACTGGCCAACTCGGATCATCTGTTGGATTATCTCTATTGCTCATCGGCGCTGGTGTTGTTACTGCGATTCCGCTCTTGTTGTTTAATGGTTCAACAACTCGTCTGCCCTTTACGATTATTGGATTGTTGCAATACATCACACCAACAATTCAATTCTCTATTGGTGTCTGGGTTCGTCACGAAGATATGCCAACTGCGCGTTGGGTTGGATTTATGATTATTTGGGCTGCGCTAGTGACACTAGCAATTGATTTGCTTAAATCAGGACGTACGGTCAATAACAGCGTCGCACAGGGATAGCAAAGCACCAGTTGGTGCACCTACTGGCAGTGGACCGAGTGCAGCGCGTGCTTCTTTAGCAATTGAAATCAGTTGAGAACGTGATTCATCGAGTGCTTTATGAGTACGAAGTTCGCGCAAAACTTGTGCCACTGTTGCTTCATCTTCAATAGGACCACTGAGT
>CAITAV010000126.1 GCA_903890345.1 uncultured Actinomycetes bacterium | reverse complement strand
TGTTCAGCGTCTCCAAGTGAGTGAATACGAACGCCAAACTCTTTGCAATTTGCGCGCAAGGTATCGACTTGTAATTTAGAAACTGGGTCTGCAATTGGCTTATCGATATTGAGCGTAGGAACATTGTGATCTTCAGTTGCAATTGTCAGATCAGGTCTACGCACGCCTCGCTTGTTTAAGCGCAGACCATCAAAGGCTTGCGGACTTGTTACTTCATGGATGAGATGAAGATCGATGTACAAAAGATCTGGTTCGCCCGCGGCGCTACGAACAATGTGTTCGTCCCAAATCTTCTGCGCTAACGTCTTAGACATTCATCACTCCTTGTAGACATCTCATTTATTGAGATGCTAATATCGTATCGTGGATAGAGATAATAGCGGAGTCGGCGTATTAGATAAAGCCGTAGCGATTTTAGGCACGTTGGAATCAGGTCCACACTCTTTGGCCGAACTCGTAGCCGCAACAGGAATCGCAAGACCTACTGCCCACCGTTTGGCCGTGGCTCTTGAACACCACAGATTAGTTTCGCGCGATTTAACAGGCAGATTTATCTTAGGAAAACGTTCTGCTGAATTAGCAAGTGCTGCCGGTGAAGATCGATTGATTGCAGTTGCAGCGCCGGCGCTAGCAGCACTTCGAGATGCCACTGGTGAGAGTGCGCAGCTCTATAGACGTCAAGGTGATGTGCGAATCTGTGTTGCGGTCGCAGAACGTTTATCAGGATTGCGCGACAGCGTTCCGGTTGGATCAGCCCTAACTATGCAAGCAGGATCTGCTGCACAAATTTTATTGGCGTGGGAAGACTCAGAAAAAATTCACAGAGGTCTAACCAATGCACGATTTACTGCAGCGCAATTGGCTGCGGATCGTCGCCGCGGATGGGCTCAATCGGTTGGGGAACGCGAAGCAGGTGTTACATCCGTATCTGCGCCAGTGCGTGGACCAAATGGAAAAGTTATTGCAGCCGTCAGTATTAGCGGTCCTATAGAGCGCCTTGGGCGTCAACCAGGACGCGTACACGCAGCAGCAGTGGTTGCAACGGCTGCTCGATTAACTGAACACCTTGCAAAAAAGAATTAGCTAAGAAAAACTAATTAAGTAAATCTAGTTCACGCATCACACGTGAAATAGTTGAATATCCAAAACCCTTTCGTGCAAGAAGAGATTCGATTCGACGTATCTGCACATCTGGTTCTTGGCGCGACATAGTAGATAACTTACGCATGCCGAGTTCAAAGGCCATTCGATATTCGCTCTCATCGGTGATGCTTTCAAGTGCTAAATCGATACTCTCTTGATCGACACCGCGCTGGCGCAGCTCGCCAGCAATGGTTCGCTTAGATAACTTCTTCGAACGAGTGCGAGAGTCAGTCCATTGCTGGGCAAAGTCTTGATCATTGAGTAAGCCGGATTCGGTTAATTTATAGATCGTTGCTTGAGCAACATCATCTTCAATACCGCGCTTTTTAAGGTGAGCGAGAAGCTCGCCCTTACTCTTTGCTCTAGTAACAAGTGCATTGAGTGCAATTGTGTGAGCTACTGAGTAAGGGTCAGAGCCTTCGCCTCTTTCAACCTTTACAAAATCAAGGCTAATTAGAAATCAACCTCTGCTGCTGCTTCATCGATTTCAGCGACTAGTGCTGGATCCACTTCTACAGGTGTTGCAAAGTGGGCACGAATCTTGGTTTCGATCTCATTAGCAAGATCTGGATTATCAATAAGGAATGCGCGGGAGTTTTCCTTGCCTTGACCCAATTGATCTGCTTCGTATGTGTACCAAGCACCAGATTTCTTAACGATTCCGATATCAACGCCAAGATCGATTAGTGAGCCTTCGCGTGAGATACCAGTTCCGTAAATAATGTCGAACTCTGCTTGCTTAAATGGTGGAGCCATCTTGTTCTTAACAACCTTGACGCGAGTACGGTTTCCGACTGCGTCTTGGCCATCTTTGAGTGTTTCGATGCGACGGATATCTAAACGAACGGATGCGTAGAACTTAAGTGCTTTACCGCCGGTTGTTGTCTCTGGAGAACCAAAGAAGACGCCGATCTTGTCGCGAAGTTGGTTAATGAAAATTGCAGTGGTCTTTGATTGATGAAGTGCACCAGTAATTTTACGAAGTGCCTGTGACATCAAACGAGCTTGAAGACCCATATGAGAATCTCCCATTTCGCCTTCAATTTCAGCGCGTGGAACAAGAGCTGCAACTGAGTCAACGACAACTAAATCAAGAGCGCCAGAACGAATGAGCATGTCCATAATTTCAAGTGCTTGCTCACCAGTATCTGGTTGTGAAACTAGGAGTGCATCAATATCTACACCGAGTTTCTTTGCGTACTCAGAATCAAATGCATGTTCTGCATCGATGAATGCACAGATGCCGCCAGCTTTTTGAGCATTAGCAATTGCATGCAGTGTCAGTGTTGTCTTACCTGATGACTCTGGTCCGTAAATTTCTACGATGCGACCACGTGGTAGGCCGCCAATTCCAAGTGCGATGTCGAGTCCGATTGAACCAGTTGGAATTACTTCAACAACTTGATTCTGTCGCTCTGACATCTTCATAACCGAACCCTTACCAAACTGACGTTCAATCTGGGCAAGGGCTGTGTCTAGGGCTTTGGAACGATCTGATTGTGCTTTTTCTGTAGCTTTGTCATTACTTTTTTCAGTAGCCACTTCTTTCCTTTCGATGAAACGTCAATTGACGTTGGTGTCGGTCCAGAAGGTACGGAGACCCACCGACGGCCCAAGCGCTTTGGAGGAAGGCTGTGGGCGGAGGATGGAACCGCTCTGGTTGTACAGGATTAAGGATATACGAACACCTGTTCGAACGCCAGATTAAGCGTTCGACACGCCGTTACCTATGTGGAGCGGTCTGTTCTGGATGGGCCTTACAGACGGCTCTCCAGATCTCATCGGGCTCTAGGCCGGCTGCGAGCGCCTCATTCACGCTCTTGCTACCCAATTCAGAGATTGCAATATCTGCACTAAAGGATGGCGCCCATTGTGGGCCAAAACTTAAAAGGATTCGCTCTCGAAGATCAGAGATTCGCATGCAGTAATTGCGCGCTTTGTGCTCGAGATTGTTCCGGCGTCAAAGGTTGTAGAACTTGTCCAATCAGCCATGAGATTGCGATTCCGGCTTTTACTTCAGAACCCAGAGCAGTTGCGAAGAATGCATCAATTGCATGCCAAATTTTATCTTCACTTCGCAGAAGCATCTTTGTCAGAATAGCTGGGTCATGCGAGCGCATTCCGGCTAATGCCGCATCAGTGCTGATTGCACAGGAAAAATACTCAAGTAATTCAGCTGGATTTTTTGGTGCATTTTCGAAGAGATAAATAATCTCACGGCTTAAAAGTGAGTATAAAACAGCATCTTTATCGCGAAAATGGTTATAGAGAGTTGCTCTAGAAACTTGAGATAAATCTGCAATATCGATCATGGCAAGATTTTTAATGCCTTGCGTAGCGATAATTTCTTTAGTCGCAGTAAGTAGAGCAGCCTCAGAACGCGAAGCCACAGCTCCCTGAAGTGCGTATAAGTGAGGCAAAATTATGCTGCGTCTACGACGCTTAGTGTTGCAACTTCAGTTGACTTAATGTGTAAGGAAACATCGCTAACAACTGTAGAAAGTGTCAAACCAAGTGCTGAACAAATAGCTGCCAATAACTCTGAAGATGCTTCTTTCTGTCCTCGCTCTACCTCAGAGAGATAACCAAGGGATACTCGTGCATCACGAGCAACATCTCGAAGTGTGCGAGATTGCTCTGTGCGGGCAGCGCGAAGAGTCGCGCCTACTGCTTCGCGTAACAACATGGCCAACTCCTTTGCGCCTAGTTAATCTCTTGACCTAAGGATACGCGCAAAGGTGCCAATCGCGCTCGCGACAGTCCCACTTCGTATATTTTCACGCTCGCCATCTAGGCTCAATTGAATGCTCTGTGTAATCGGCCCGGCGATGGCAACCCATACGGTCCCGGCAGATACTCCATCGGATGAATCAGGACCGGCAACTCCTGTCGTTGCAATGGCCCATGTTGTTTTAAATGTTTTCTTCGCACCCTCGGCCATCGCGAATGCAACTTCTTCGCTATAAACAGTTTTATCTGAGATCAAATCCGCTGCCACACCAAGATGGGATTGCTTTACTTCGCTGTGATACGCAATTGAACCGCCTACATAAATATCTGAAGATCCCGGAACACTTGTGATGGCATAACCCAATCCCCCGCCAGTAATTGATTCTGCGGTGCTAAGGGTTTCATTCCGTGATTTTAAAGTCGCAATAATATCTTTCATCGCTGAAGTAATTTCAGAAGCGTTAGTCATGAAATTCCCTTCGCACTATTTGCTCGTCTTAAATGCAGATTGTATGTAATGCAATCCGGTTACAAGAGTCAAAATAATAGCAACAGCCATGAAGCCATCTCTAAACCAGTACAAATTCTCATTTAATGGAAGGACATAGAAGCCAACTCCGAACCCCTGGAAAAATGCTTTAATTTTTCCGCCGCGGTTTGCCGGAATAACGCCGCGCTTAATTACGGCCAACCTGAAAAATGTAATTCCAATCTCGCGGGCCATGATCACAATCGTTATCCACCATGGCATTCGCCCAAGAATGGAGAGTGAAACCATTGCGGTTCCGATCATGGCTTTATCTGCAATTGGATCTAAGAATTTTCCAAATTCAGTTATGGAGTTTCTGCTGCGAGCCAGATTTCCATCCAAAATATCGCTTAATCCCAGAATAAAAAATATCCACCACGAAATAATTTGCCATGTTGAATCGTCGCCACCATTTTTAAAGAGTGCATATGCGCCGACGGGCAAGAAAGCGATTCGCAAACTTGTAATCACATTTGGAGTTAGGAAGGCCGGTAAATTCATTCTGCTTCGGCCACCAAATCTGCTCCAATGCTTTCTATGACAACAGCATCAACATACTCGCCCACTTTGTAATCTGTACCAACAAAAGTCGTTGTCCCATCTACTTCTGGACCTTGGTGTGCGGCTCGTCCTTCTTGTAATTCTGCATCTTCAATCAATACTCGAACGCTCTGGCCAATTCTCATCTGTGCGCGCTCTGAAACCATTTCATCAGCCAGAGTTGAAAGGGATTCAACTCGTTGAGAAATTACTTCTTGCTCTATTTTTTCTCCGAGACCAAGTGCTTCTGTATTGTCTTCATCGGAGTAGCCGAAGATTCCAACTGCATCTAGCTTTGCGTGTGTTATGAACTCTGCCAGTCCATCAAAATCTTCTTGTGTTTCACCCGGAAAACCCACAATGAAATTAGAGCGAATGCCTGCTTGCGGATCTAGTGCCCTGATTTGTGAAATCAGATGCAAGAATTTTTCACTGTCACCAAATCGTCGCATTGCTCGCAACACTGATGGACTTGTATGTTGAAAAGAGAGATCAAAATATGGAGCAACTTTCTCCGTTGCCACCATGGCCTGCAATAAGGAAGGACGCATCTCTGCTGGTTGCAGGTATGACAACCGAACCCGCTCAACACCAGAAATTGCAGCGATATCTGGAAGTATCGTTTCCATTAAACGTAGGTCGCCTAGGTCTTTGCCGTATGACGTTGTATTTTCGCTAACTAGAAATAACTCTGAAACACCCTTACTGGCGAGCCATTTAGCCTCTTCAAGAATTTCAACTGGGCGTCTTGAAACAAAGGAGCCTCGGAAATAAGGAATCGCACAAAATGAACAACGACGATCACAACCGGATGCAATCTTTAATGGTGCCCAGGGTGCATTTCCGAGTCGTTTACGAAAGAGAGTCCCGCCTGCGCCAACTTTGGATGCGTACTGCTCATCTCGAACCGCCGCTCTATCTACAGGTGCAATCGGAAGCAATGATCTGCGATCACGAGGCACGTGCGGAGTATGAGAATTTCCCGAAACGATTGATTGCAATCGTGCAGAGATATCTTGGTAGTCATCAAAACCTAAAATTGCATCTGCTTCTGGGAGTGCCTCCGCTAATTCTTGTCCATAACGCTCAGCCATGCACCCAACAGCAACTACTGCACGTGTAACTCCATGGCCTTTGAGTGAATTTGCTTCAAGTAACGCGTCGACAGAATCTTTCTTTGCAGATTCAATAAATCCGCATGTATTTATAAGTGCTACTTCGGCTTTTTCAACATCGTCAACCAGAATCCATCCATCAGCTGCTAAACGACCCGCTAGCTCTTCGGAATCTACTTCATTACGAGCACAGCCCAGGGTGACTACTGCAACTGTACGACTCATTGGGGTGATGTTACAGGTTATTGCGTGAAGTTATGAAGTAACCCCATATGAAACTGAAACAACTTCGCCATCGCTACCAATTTGCTGTGCGGCTTTGCCATTTACGATGACATCTACAGCGCCTGCGTTGCCCACTTTAAGACTCACGCGAGTTGACGCACTAAAATTAAGCGTCTGTCCATTTCTGATCTGACCGCTGTATAAAGTTGTGCCGTTTGAATCGGAAACAAATAACCAAGAAGTTCCGCGAGTTGCAGAAACATTCACGGCAACTCCTGTGCCAGAAGAATAAGTATCTCGACTTGGGGCAGGTGTTGCTATTTCAGATTGCGTTGGTTGTGCCTCTGGAGTTTGAGAGGCGGAAACGGTTGGCGAAGCGGATTCCGTTGCAACTGTTTCAACCGTAGATGTCTTCGAATTAGAGATAATTATTTGCACGGCGCCAAGAAGTGCCAACGTTGCGAGAGAAATACCAGCCAAAGTTTTCCAAGAAATAGTTTTCTTATCTACTGGATTAGTCATGACATTATTTTCGGCAAGCATCTCTTGAATACGACGCGGTTGCATGGATTGTTCACTCTCATATAACTCAAGGAGCAAACTTGCATCCATTTTGATCTGAGGGGCAATGTTTCTTAAGTGACCACGGGCGTAAGTTTCGCCGCCGCATTTTGTGAAGTCATCACTTTCAATTTCTTTTAATAATCCACCACGAATACTGGTGCGCTCTGAAAGATCGTCAATGCTCAAGCCCGCATCAATGCGAGCCTGGCGAATTACTGAACCGAGTGACATACGACCTCAACAAAAATTTAGGTGATTAATAACGTATGCCAATGGTAGCCCTGTGAAGTTACAAGTAATAGCCCTTACGTCAATTTGGGGGTCATCTCACCCCAATTTCTAGCGCCTAAAAAATGAACAATTAGTAATCGCGAAGCGTTGCTAGAACCGAATCAAGTTCATCGGGTTTGACCATGACTGTCCGAGCTTTTGAACCTTCGGAAGGACCAACAATTCCGCGAGACTCCATCAGATCCATTAATCTTCCAGCTTTTGCAAAACCAATTCGTAATTTTCTTTGCAACATTGATGTCGATCCAAATTGAGTTCCAATAACAAGTTCAACAGCTTGTAACAAAATATCTAAATCATCACCAATATCTTTATCAACTAATTTTGCAGAAGAAATGGGCGCTGTAACGTCTTCGCGATAGCGAGGCGATAATTGTTTTTTAACATGTGAAGTTACTGCTTCAATTTCACGTTCTGATACGTATGCGCCTTGAATTCTAATTGCTCTACTTGCACCCATTGGAATAAATAGCGCATCACCTTGTCCTACAAGTTTTTCAGCACCTGGGCTATCTAAAATCACTCGACTATCTGCAAGTGATGATGTTGCAAAAGAGAGTCTCGATGGAACATTGGCTTTGATTAGCCCTGTCACAACGTCAACGCTTGGACGTTGTGTTGCAAGTACCAGGTGAATACCTGCAGAACGAGCTAGCTGGGTGATTCGAACAACAGACTCTTCCACTTCGCGAGCAGCAATCATCATCAAATCTGCTAACTCATCAATTATTACCAGCAAGTAGGGATACGGCTCAACAATGCGATCGCTGCCTTCAGGCGGCACAACTTTTCCTGCGCGCACAGCCTTATTGAAATCATCAATATGTCTAAAGCCAAAAGTGGAGAGATCTTCATATCGAAGATCCATTTCTCGAACAACCCATGTCAGCGCATCGGCAGCTTTCTTGGGATTAGTGATGATGGGAGTAATTAAATGTGGAATACCTTCATACGCTGTTAATTCAACTCGCTTTGGATCGATCAGGACCAATCGAACATCATCTGGCGTTGCACGCATCAAAATTGAAGTGATCATCGCATTAATCATCGAAGATTTTCCGGCACCTGTTGCGCCAGCAACGAGTAAGTGCGGCATCTTCGCAAGATTTGCACAAACAAAATTACCCTCAACATCTTTACCTAGAGCAACGAGCATCGGGTGGTGATCTTGACCTGCAACGCTAGAACGCATCACATCGCCCAGTGCCACAATCTCGCGGTCTGCATTAGGAATTTCGATTCCAACAGCTGATTTACCTGGGATTGGCGAAAGAATTCGGACGTCACTGCTAGCAACAGCGTATGAAATATTCTTAGCCAGTGCGGTAATTCGTTCGACCTTTACTGCATTTCCAAGTTCAACTTCATAGCGCGTAACCGTTGGTCCACGCATAAATCCAGTTACTTCTGCATCAATTTCAAATTGCTTAAATACCTCGGTAAGAGATGCGACAACACTCTCATTAACTTTGCTCTTCGCTTTTGCAGCGGGGCCAGTGCGCAAAAGGTCTTCAGGTGGCAGTTCGTAATGCGAATCACTCGATAACAAAAGTTGAACCGGTCTTGCCTCCTTTGGAATCTGCTGCGTAGTTGGTCGAGGCATAGCAACGGTAAATTCCTCGTCAAACTCCTCTTCATCTAGCTCTTCGTCATCATCTGGTGGCGCATTCCACTCAGCTACAACTGGAGATTCAAATGGAGGGGTTTCTGAAATTTCAAACTCTTCGTCACTAGGTTTTCTTGTTGGTTTTCGATCCCATAACCAACGTGATGCTCCAGAGATATGTGAAAAAACTTCAGAGGCTGGAGTAGCAGTAATCACTAAAATTCCAAAAACAAATAGAACCGCTAATACGGGGTATGTAAGCATCGATGTCATTAAGGCAACGAGTGGGGTTGAAACTCCATAACCAATCCATCCACCACCGTGTCGAATTGCAGTTGCACCTGTGCCAATAGAACCATTTAGCAAATGCGCAAGTCCGGTTGCGCTAATAAGTAAGGTAATTGTTCCAACGATAATTCGACCTGTGGCTGCCTTCTCATCTGGAACTCTAAATAATCTAATTGCGAAATAAATAAGTACTAGGGGTGCAATAAAACCTATGCGTCCGAATGCTCCATAAATAAATGCATACAAAGCTCGACTTATGACATTATCTGCGTGAAACCATGCGCCTGCTCCTGCAATAATCGCAAAGATTAACAAGGCAAACGCTGCACCATCTCGTTGATGGGTTGGATCTAAATCTTTTGCGCCTCGTGCAATAAATCTAATTGTGGCACCTAACGCTTTAGCGATACCTCGCCATAATCCTTGTAGCCCTCTTCCAACAGCGCCGCCTACTTTGGCGCGCTTGGATGAAGAGTTCTTTTTCTTAGCCACACTAATTATCGTAATTGCATAACAATTATCAAGATGGCAGGCGCGCCGACTAACGAACGGTTAGAACTTCTAAACCTCAATAACTAGCGGAATGATCATCGGACGTCGACGGTGCTTACCGCCAACCCATCCCCCAATTGTTCGACGTACAACTTGTGAAAGTTGGTGAGTTCCATTAATTCCTTCGACAACTGCTGCTGCTAGTGCTTTTTCAATATCAATTTTTACTTCATCAAATAAGGATGCATCCTCTGCAAATCCGCGAGCATGAATATCCGGACCTGCAACAATCTTTCCGCTCTGTGAATCAATCACTACAACTACAGAGATGAAACCTTCTTCACCTAAAATTCTGCGATCCTTCAGCGAAGATTCTGTAATATCACCAATACTCTGACCGTCAACAAAAACAAATCCACAAGGAACACCACCCACAACTTGAGCTACGTGATCTACTAAATCAACGACAACACCATTTTCAATGACGATTGTGTTTTCTCGCGGCACACCTGCATTTATTGCAATCTCGGCATTTGCTTTCAAGTGTCGCCATTCACCATGAACCGGCATTACATATTTTGGTTTAACAATGTTGTAGCAGTAGAGCAATTCACCTGCAGCAGCATGACCAGAAACATGCACCATGGCATTTGCTTTATGTACAACTTTCGCGCCAAATCGAGTTAACTCATTTATTACACGAAAGACAGAATTTTCATTTCCGGGGATCAGAGATGATGCCAAAATAACAGTATCGCCATCGCCGACTCGAATTTGATGATCACCATTGGCCATACGAGAAAGCGCTGCCATTGGTTCGCCTTGAGATCCAGTGCAAATTAAAACTACGTTGTCATCATATGAATCTAACTCTTTAG
>CAITAV010000125.1 GCA_903890345.1 uncultured Actinomycetes bacterium | reverse complement strand
TGTGAACTTAACATCTAAACCAACATCATGAGATCCGATATCACGGCGTTCAAACTCGAAAGTTTTCAAAGGTGATGTTGCATTTTCTACTGCTAAGCCTCGAGATTTCATGATATTCCTTTGAGTTTAAGTGAATGGGAGTGGATCTGTGGATACGTGTGCTGCTTTTGATGAACGCGCCGTTACTTCTCTCATGTGGTGCCTTCGACACAAAACTTCATATGCCACTTCTTGCCCTGGAGCAACATCGCCAACGACAACTTGTTCTCCTTGGGTGACCATTGTTCCATCAACGGTACGAGCGTTGTGAGTGGCTCGAGATCCACACCAGCATAAAGCTTCTACTTGTAATGTGTTAACGCGATCGGCTAATTCCACTAAACGCGCAGAACCTGGAAAAAGTTTTGTTCTAAAATCCGAGAGAATTCCAAAAGCGTATACATCTATACCGAGACCATCAACAATCTTGGCTAATTGCTCGATTTGAATTGGATTGTAGAATTGAGCTTCGTCGCAAATTATGTAATCAATGCGCGATCCTTGTGACAATTTATCAACTACATACTTATGAAGGTCCATTTCGACGCTAACTTCGATAGCAGGGCTTTGAAGTCCAAGACGTGAGGAAATAACACCTGATCCTGCGCGATCTTGAGAAGTGAAAATTAAACCTGTTCGACCTCTGCTCTGATGATTATGCGCAGTTTGCAATGCCAAAGTGGACTTACCACTATCCATCGTTCCGCAATAATAAATTAGCTCGGCCACGGGTGCATCTTGCCACTGTGCTGGGTTTTACGCAGGTTTAAACCAAAACTTTAGCTAGAGATTTACACCTTGCTCACGCAGGGCTTGCGTTAACCGAGGAATAAGGGCTATCGCAATATCTACCGAAATGTGAGAGGCATCTCTATATGCCACCACACCATCTTTGACGGCTGGACATACCCGTGAACACAACCATGAGTTCGGATTGATCACATTAAAGCCAGAAATCGAAAGATCTTCGCTTCGCTGCGTTGTATTGCATTTGGAAATTGAATAATTCGCCAAACAAGCTGGAATATCTCGCAAAGGATGAGGTGTATCAGTTATGTAGATTAAATGAGGAGAAATGTTCTTGACTTCGGTCAGAAGTTTGCGTTGTCCGTCATTCCACCATTTTTCACGATCTGTAAATCGTGGAGGTTGTGCAAAATATTGAAAACTACTCATAATCAAAACATCTGGGTTGATTTCTTGAATACGCTTGATTGTGTTAATTCTCCACTGTTTGCATCGTGACATTTTGAAGCCACCTTGGTCAAGGCGAACTGTGTCTACTGATGGACACGCTGATTTTGTGAGTGAAATTAGCCTGTAACCAGATCGAGAAGCTATTTCCACCAGTGCAGGAAACCATTGTGCGGCGTGCGAATCCCCATACAAGACCATGGTTTTATCGGACTTTGTGTCTGCATATATACATTCATCTGATTTAGTCTGCGCGTAATTCGCGTGGCAACCATCGTCATATACCAAAGGTCTTGCTTTGATTTGAGCTAGAGATACAGCACCGTTAATTCCAGATACGTCGATCTTGTCACTACTGGAGAAAATTATTGCTGTACCAATCAACACAGAAACGAGAGTTATTACACCCGATCGCTTAAATACTAATGTGGGTTCAGTTTTATGCTTTCTAAATGGTTCTTCGATGAAGCGATGAGTTAAATCAGCCAGAATGATTGTTGCAATGATTGCAAGA
>CAITAV010000124.1 GCA_903890345.1 uncultured Actinomycetes bacterium | reverse complement strand
TTCCTGCAAGCCATAGCTCGCGACCCTCTGCAAATGCATGTGCATCAACACCAACACCGGTTCTAAATTCTGAGGATGTTCCGAGCATTGAAAGCGCAGTTGCAAGATCTGCAGGTGTTGTAATTTTTAAGGCTCGCTCTTCGCCATTAATGATTAATACTTTTTTGCCGATTGCCTCAACAAGTGCGCCATCATCTGTGGCATCAGCACCGCTTGAATGTGCTTTCTTTAGTACTTCGAGGTCAAAGCCTTGTGGTGTTTGCACACGGCGAAGTTCAGCACGATCTGGCGTAGAAGTAACGTGACCATTTGCATCAACCCTTTTAACTGTGTCAATTAATTCAAGACCTGGAATAACTGCTACTTCGCCTTTTTCTAGCGCTGACAAAACACTCTTTGCTAATTGCGTTGAAGCCAGTGCTCGCGCAGCATCATGAACTAAAACATATTTGTTATTGCCTGTAAGGGCTGCGATGCCTGCTCGCACGCTATCTGAACGAGTTGTTCCGCCTGTGACAACAGTGATTTCGGCGCCAACTAATTCTTGAATCTGCTTTTCATATCCTGCTGGCGCGCAGATAACTATTTCAGATGCAATCGGTGCAAGGGCTGCAACAGCGTGCTCAATAAGTGTGCGATTGCCTAGAGTGATAAGTGCTTTAGGAAGTGTGGCTCCAAATCTTTCGCCACTGCCAGCGGCTGCAATGATGGCCGCACACTGGCTCATTTGTTTCCCCAAATACGTAGAAAATTTAAAACAAAATTTAAGAAGCTAGAACCTCATCGAGGATAACTGCTGCTTTTTCTTCATCAGTGCGCTCTGCAAGTGCGAGCTCTGAAATCAAAATCTGCTTTGCTTTTGCAAGCATGCGCTTTTCGCCAGCTGATAGTCCACGATCTAGATCGCGGCGATAAAGATCGCGAACAACTTCTGCAACCTTAATAACATCACCGGAAGCAAGCTTTTCTAGGTTTGCCTTGTAACGACGTGACCAGTTTGTTGGCTCTTCTGTATATGGCTGACGCAAAACATTAAATACACGATCAAGTCCGGCGCTATCTACAACATCGCGAACGCCAACTAAGTCAACGTTTTCTGCTGGTACGCGCACTGTGAGATCGCCTTGTGCAATCTTTAGAACGAGGTAGGTCTTCTCTTCGCCTTTAATTACTCGAGTTTCGATGGCTTCGATAAGTGCTGCTCCGTGATGAGGATAAACAACGGTTTCGCCGACCTTAAATGACATGTGACGCCCTTCGATAGGGACCAATAATACCAGTCATTTATGGGGTTAGTCACCTCGGATTTAGGCGGGCAAAAACGCCCTTTTGACGTGAGAGAATATGCTCATTACATCTTGACAAAAGAGAAAACATTATTTTTACAAAGTACTTGGAGATTAGAAATGCGTACTCGCACAATCGTTGCACCACTAGTAATTGTTGCCCTTGCACTTTCACTAACTGGTTGCGGTGCAGGATCTAACGCATCCACACGATTGATTAAAAAAGTAACTGATGGCCAAGAAGGCGGCATTAACAAAGACGATAACAATATTTCGCTACGTAATTTCTTACTTGTCGCTCAACCAGATGGTTCTGCAGTCGTAGTTGGCACAGTGATTAATGCAGGTGCAAATGATGACGCTCTATTAGGTCTTGCAATTGCTGCAAACCAAGCAGTATTTGGCGGAGTAAGCACTATTTCTCAAAATCAAACAATTCGTTTTGAAGGCGAAACAGCAAACGCTAAGGCAGTAATTGTTGGCGCTAACTTAAAGCCAGGTGCACATGCACAGCTTTCACTCTTCTTCGGAAAAGCTGGCGAAATAACTCTTGATGTATTAGTTCGTGCGCAAGAAGGAATTTATGCAGAAGTTACGAGCGGTCTAGTACCAACAACAGAACCGACTGCTTAAGCTTCCATCTTGTAACCAAGACCGCGCACGGTCTGAATAATTACTGGATTTGCTGGATCTGATTCAATTTTTGCACGCAATCTCTTGATGTGCACATCCAATGTTTTGGTATCTCCAACATAATCACTGCCCCACACTCGATCAATTAATTGCATACGTGTCAGTACGCGACCAGCATTTCGCATAAGAAATTCAAGTAATTCAAACTCTTTGAGTGGAAATGAAACACTCTCGTTATTGACGCTCACCAAGTGGCGTTCAACATCTAAACGAACTGGACCTGCAGCAAGTGATCCACTATTTACATTTTCATCTGTGAATTCGCCAGTGTTGCGACGCAGTACTGCGCGAATACGAGCGACTAATTCGCGAGAGGAATAAGGCTTTGTAATGTAATCATCCGCGCCTAGTTCGAGTCCAACGACCTTATCGATTTCAGAGTCTTTTGCGGTCAGCATGATGATTGGCACATTCGAACGTGTGCGCAGTTGCTTGCATACTTCGGTGCCAGATAACCCTGGCATCATGAGGTCGAGCAATACTAAATCTGCTCCCCCGCGATCAAACTCTTCGATTGCTTTGGTGCCCGTATCTGCAACACACACGTCGAAACCTTCGCGACCAAGTAAATATCCCAGTGCATCTGAAAATGAATCTTCATCTTCTACCACGAGAATTCGGGACATTACTTTTCCTCCGTCAAACTAGGGACGCTTACTAAGTTCTCTTGTAAGTCGCCTGTTTCAATAAACTCAGGAAGTCT
>CAITAV010000123.1 GCA_903890345.1 uncultured Actinomycetes bacterium | reverse complement strand
GTGTCTGATCACATAGAGCCAAGAGTTTCTAAAGATATTGACGTTAACAACGTTGAATACTCACCTGTCGCTAACGAAGGTCCCGCAACGCTAGCGTCACAAGCAATGGGTTTTTGGCTCACATTTCGCACGATGTTTAAAAAGACATTGACTGTTGAATATCCAGACGTTAAGGCCCCAACTCAAGAACGTTTCCATGGTCGCCATCAACTAAATCGCCACCCAGATGGTTTAGAAAAATGTATCGGTTGCGAACTCTGTGCGTGGGCATGTCCTGCCGATGCAATCTATGTAGAAGGTGCTGATAACACTGATGAAAACCGAATGTCTCCAGGAGAGCGTTACGGCAAGGTTTATCAAATTAATTATTTGCGTTGTGTTTTCTGTGGGCTCTGCATCGAAGCATGTCCAACTCGTGCGTTGACTATGACAAATGAATATGAACTTGCCGATAACTCTCGTTCAAGTTTGATCTTTGAAAAAGAAGATTTATTGGCACCACTTCGCTCCGGAATGTTGATGCCACCTCATCCAATGTATCCAGAAGCAGATCACCACACGTATTACCGTGGTGAAGTTCCAGAAGCTCATCCATCACAAGAGGTGAAGTAGTAATGCCAGAGTCCGTTTTATTTTGGATCATGGGACCACTTGCAGTGGTTGCTGCGGTCGGCATGCTCCTAGTCAAGAAAGCAGTGCACTCTGCTCTCTTGCTTGCATGGGTAATGGTTACTCTCGCATTTTTCTATATCGCACAAGGCGCACTCTTCTTAGGAATTGTTCAGGTAGTTGTTTATACCGGTGCAGTCATGATGCTCTTCTTATTTATTTTGATGCTAGTCGGTGTAGATGCGGCAGATTCACTTACTGAAACAATTCGTGGCTTGCGACCAATCGCAATTACTGCAGCAATTGGTTTTGGTGGATTAATGGTTTCACTCATTAGTCGCGCAACCCTTGGTCGCGAACCAGTTGGACTCGACGCTGCTAATGCAGCTGGAAATGTTCAGGGATTGGCACAACTTCTCTTCTCAACATATGTCTGGCCATTTGAAGTTGTTTCAGCACTTTTGATTACTGCAGCCCTTGGCGCAATGGTTTTAGCGCATCGTCAACGCGAAGTCGCACGACCATCACAACGCGATCTTTCTGAGCAACGTTTCCGTTCTGGTTCACTTGCAACCGCCGCAGGTTTACCTGGTCCCGGAGTTTTTGCTCGACATAACGCTGTAGATGTTCCAGCTTTATTACCAGATGGCTCTGCAGCACCAGCATCAATTTCTGAAACTCTTCGCACGCGCGGAGACATGATTGATTCTTCAGAGTTCCAACTCGATCAAGTCAACACAGAAGTTAGGGAGGAGAAGTAATGAATCCAACTAACTATCTGTATATATCTGCACTTCTCTTCACTATCGGTGCTATTGGCGTTGTAGTTCGCCGCAATGCGATCGTGGTCTTTATGTGTATTGAACTAATGCTTAATGCCGCAAATCTTTCATTCGTAACTTTTGCACGCATCAACGGAAACCTAGATGGCCAAGTTGTTGCATTCTTTACGATGGTCGTTGCTGCTTGCGAAGTAGTTGTGGGACTAGCAATCATCGTGACCATTTATCGTTCTCGCCGTTCAGCATCTGTTGATGATGCTAGTTTGTTGAAGAGATAGCCATGTTGGTAAATAACGGTCTGGTCTATCTCATCGCATTGCCATTATTTGGCGCCGCACTTTTATTACTTTCCGGGCGTCGCGCTGATCGCTGGGGCCACTTATTAGCAACTGCGCTCTCTGGAATGTCTTTCATACTTGGCGCAGTTCAGTTCTATCAAATGCTTGGCCGAAGCCCTGAGAATCGCGCAGTCTCACAAAAACTATTTAGTTGGATCTCAGTCGGGTCATTTAATATCGATGCTGGATTACTTGTAGATCAATTATCTATCTGCTTTGTACTTCTTATTACAGGCGTTGGAACGCTGATTCATATCTATTCGATTGCTTATATGGATCACGATAAAGATCGCCGTAGATTCTTTGCCTATCTCAATTTCTTTATTGCAGCGATGTTATTACTCGTCATGGGCGATTCATACCTCAATCTTTATGTTGGTTGGGAAGGCGTTGGTCTTGCTTCCTATCTACTTATTGGCTTTTGGAATCACAAACCTGCGTATGCAACCGCTTCAAAGAAAGCCTTTATCGCTAACCGTGTTGGCGATATGGGACTTTCATTTGCAATCATGATTGCTTTTGCAACGATGGGAACGGTTTCATTTAGCGGAGTGAAAGAAGCAGCAGAAGGCACATCACAGGGCGCCCTGACTGCAATTGGAATAATGCTTTTACTCGCTGCAACAGGAAAATCCGCACAGTTCCCTTTGCAAGCATGGTTGGGCGATGCGATGGCAGGTCCAACTCCAGTGTCAGCGTTGATCCACGCAGCGACCATGGTTACAGCTGGCGTGTATTTAATTACTCGATCTAACTTTATTTTTGATGCGGCGCCTACTGCGCAATTACTTGTTGTAATAGTTGGTGCAATCACACTTCTCTTTGGTGCAATTATCGGTACAGCAAAAGATGATATTAAAAAAGCACTTGCTGCATCGACCATGTCTCAGATTGGTTACATGGTTTTAGCTACCGGTCTTGGACCAGTTGGTTATGCATTTGCAATCATGCACTTGCTTACACACGGATTCTTTAAGGCTGGAATGTTCCTTGGTGCAGGTTCAGTTATGCACGGAACTGGCGATGAAGTAAATATGAGAAAGTTCGGCGGCATCAGACACTTCATGCCAATTACTTTTGCAACATTTGGTCTTGGGTACCTAGCGATTTTGGGCGTTCCACCTTTTGCTGGCTTTTATTCCAAAGACAAAATTATTGAAACCGCTTTCTATGCTGGCGGAATAAAAGGAATCCTTATTGGATCTGTGGCCCTCTTTGGCGCAGCCCTTACAGCGTTTTATATGTCTCGCGTAATGATTCTTACATTTGCGGGAACACCACGCTATGACATCAATCATCCACCGCATGAATCATCATTTTTAATGTTGCTGCCAATGGGCATTCTTGCAATTGGTTCTGTTGCATCAGGATTCTTACTCGCCCGCGGCGAAGCACTTGTTCACTGGCTAGAACCTCTCTTTGAAGCGCACGAAGGACATGGCAAAGAAATCTTGCCACCAGTTGTTATTTCATTAATGGCACTTGCTGTTGTAATCATTGGTGCAGCAATTGCTTGGTTTAAATATGGTCGTGGAACAGTTGCCGATACTGCGCCAACTGATGTTTCAATCTTTACGCGAATCGCACGTCGAGATTTGTTACAAGATGATTTCAACGAAAGCGTATTCATGCGTCCAGGACAAGCACTCACCCGATTACTTGTTAAAACAGATGACGTTGTTGTCGATGGAACTGTCCGTGGAGTTGCAGCAGCGGCGTTGGCATCAGGTAGCTCACTTCGTTCAACCCAAACAGGTTTCGTTCGTAGTTATGCAGCACTGATAGTTATTGGCGCTGTTGTGTTAATCGCGGCAATTTGGGCGGTGACGCTATGAACTACTTAACGTTGATCATGGCTATTCCGCTAGTCGGAGCTGCGTTGATTGCAACGCTGCCACAAGCTAAATCTTTGCTCGCAAAGCAATTTGCATTGGGTACAACTCTTATTGCAGCCGTTGCCACAATTTTGATGACTGTTAAATTTGAGCGAGGCAATACGGATCTTCAATTTGTAGAAAGCTATGACTGGATTAAGGCATTTGGAATCAAGTACGCAGTTGGCGTAGATGGAATTGCACTCGTTCTAATTCTTATGACAGCGCTGCTAACGCCAATTGTTGTACTTGCGGGCTGGAATGAGTCAGATAACGGACGTTGGAGCACGAAGACTTTCTATATATTGATTTTGGTTCTACAAACAATGTCATTTGGTGTCTTTGCGGCAACCGATGTTTTCCTCTTCTATGTCTTCTTTGAAGCGATGTTGGTTCCTGTGTACTTCCTTATTGGTGGCTATGGAAGCGGTGAACGCACGGCAGCTGCTGTGAAATTCCTGCTTTATTCACTCTTTGGCGGATTGTTGATGCTCGCATCAATCATTGCTCTATACGTTCTCTCAGGCGAACAAGGTGGACACACATTTAATATCGCAGCTCTTTCTAAACTGGAAATGAGTTCGACAACTCAGAACTTCTTATTCCTTGGCTTCTTTATTGCCTTTGCGATCAAGGCTCCATTGTTCCCATTTCACACATGGCTTCCAGATGCTGCGAAGTCAGCAACGCCTGGAACTTCTGTACTTCTCTTAGGCGTTCTAGACAAAGTTGGAACCTTCGGAATGATTCGCTATTGCCTAGCACTATTTCCTGAAGCAACGAAAACTTTCACACCACTGATTATTACTCTCTCTGTTATTTCAATTGTCTACGGCGCTTTCCTAGCAATTGGTGCGAAAGACATCAAACGTTTGATTGCTTACACATCTATTTCTCACTTTGGATTCATCACACTTGGTATTTTTGCAATGACAACTCAAGGTCACAGCGGTGCGACTTTGTATATGTTTAACCACGGTTTCTCGACAGCGGCACTATTTCTAGTTGCTGGCTGGATGATTTCTCGACGTGGATCTTCAACAATTGCCGACTTTGGTGGATTACAGCGAGTGACTCCTGTGATGGCGTGGTCATTCTTTATCGCTGGCATGTCCAGCTTGGCTTTACCGGGGCTCTCAAGTTTCGTTAGCGAATTCCTAGTTCTTGTTGGAACTTTCACGCGCTATCCAGTTGCAGCGGTTATCGCAACATTCGGAATTGTTTTAGCAGCGTTATATATCTTGATTCCTGTTCAACGTTCATTGCATGGACCAACTACTCCAGGCAATGAAAACCTTGCAGATCTAAACCTTCGCGAAAAGATTGCAATCGCCCCCGTCATTGCAGTAATTGTTTTCCTAGGTTTCTATCCAGCACCAGCGTTAAACATTATTAATCCAGCAGCAGCTCATGTACTTTCACAAATAGGTTTTACGGATCCAGCACCTACACATGGAGGCAAATAAATGAGTGAATTTATCTCACCAACGCTTTCATATTCCTTGCTCTCTCCAATATTGGTTGTTTTTGCAGGAGCAATTATTGGCGTCTTAATCGAAGCTTTTGCATCTAAATCAGTGCGCCCAATTGCACAAGTCAGCGTCACAATCGGCACGCTAGTTCTTTCACTTGTTCAGGTGTGGAGAATTAGAAACTCAGGCTCCACAACCGCTGCAATGGGTTCTGTAATTATTGATGGACCAGGAATACTGCTTCAAGGATCAATTCTTGTTATTGCAATTATCTCGGTATTTCTCATTGCAGATACGGAAAATTTCGCAGCCGCAGCCGCCGCAATTCCCGGTTCGCCAGAAGAGCGCGAATCAATTGCTCGTGGTCAGCAAGTCACAGAAGTTTTCCCTCTCACCCTCTTTGCAGTTGCTGGAATGCTCTTATTCCCGGTTGCATCAGATTTGATAACTCTCTTTGTTGCGCTCGAAGTTCTTTCACTGCCTTTGTATTTGATGGCAGGACTTTCTCGACGTCGCCGTTTACTTTCACAAGAATCAGCATTGAAGTACTTCTTACTAGGAGCATTTTCATCAGCATTTTTCTTATTCGGTGCGGCTTACCTATATGGATATTCAGGTTCAGTAACTTTTGCAGGAATCCGCGCTGCTGTAGTTGGTGGTACCGGAAACGATGTATTCCTGCTGATCGGTATCGCATTCCTATCTATCGGATTGCTCTTTAAAGTTGGCGCAGTTCCATTCCATGCGTGGTCACCTGATGTGTATCAAGGCGCACCGACTCCTGTAACAGCGTTTATGGCAGCAGCCACAAAGGTTGCAGCATTTGGCGCAATGCTTCGCATTTACTACACATCTTTTGCTAATGCCGAATGGTCATGGAGCCCATTGCTTACCGGCATTGCAATTATCACTATGGTTTTTGGTTCACTAGTTGCAATTGCACAACGCGACGTAAAGCGCATGCTTGCATACTCATCTATCGCACACGCAGGTTTCTTACTCACCGGTGTTATTGCATTAAATAAGGCTGGCCTTGATGCAAGTATTTATTATTTATTTGCATATGGCGTAGCAACAGTTGGAGCATTTGCTGTTGTCACACTTGTTCGAGATAGCGCAGGCGAAGTAACTGATCTCAATCGTTGGGCTGGTCTTGGCAAGCGTTCACCATGGGTTGCAACTTCATTTGCAACTTTCCTTCTT
>CAITAV010000122.1 GCA_903890345.1 uncultured Actinomycetes bacterium | reverse complement strand
TGCTGAAGCGCGTTTAATTCTGATGATGGTTGCAAAGAACTTCCGATTAGATGGGGACTTTCCAAAAGCTCAACCTCGAGCAACATATCGCCCAAAGGGAAGAGTAAGAGCTCGAGTTACTGCTCGTTAATTACCTGCAGCACAATAACTATTCACCTGACATTAACCCTTAAACACCCTTTCGCGTTTCCACGCGCCTAGATACTAGGAATCGCTTCCCCACACGTGGATACACAACGAAAGAAGGGAAGTCGCCATGTCACAACCTCTAGATTTTCCAACTTGTTACGTTTGTCGTTCTATCGAGTTGGAATTGGTACGCAATGAAGAGTTCGGTCCAATGACGCTATGCGCCGAGTGCGGATATTCGTGGATCGCAACCTATGAGGACCTTGGTTCCTCTACAACAGAGACAATCGCTTCGTAATTTTCTTAGTCGTGGTGGAAGTCATCTCCTCGACCACGCTTTGACTCCGGATGCTTCAACGCATCCATACCCAACAGATGGCGTATCGCGAGATACAGCTTCTTGAATGCTTTCATCAGACCAGAGATCCTCTCATTTCGAAGGCTTTGGCTACTCGCCCTACGGCCAAAACAAATGCTGCGCTACGAAGGTCAACCGAGTACTTCTTCGCGGTCTCATTGACGTTGCTAAATGCTGCCTCCATTCGTGAATCCAATTCACGGCGGAATTTCTCTATAGGCCAACTAAATTCTTGGATGTTTTGCGTCCATTCGAAGTAAGAACCCATGACGCCCCCAGAGTTCGCCAAGATATCGGGAACGATGACTACTCCTTGATTGCGCAAGTGCTTATCTGCAGCACTAGTTAAAGGTTGGTTTGCGCCTTCGATGATAAATCCTGCATTTATCTTGGCGCAGTTCTTTTCATTGATGACACCTCCTAGGGCCGCAGGAATTAACACATCGCACTTAATCTCGAGTAATTGATCACCCGTGATGCGTTCTTCAGCCTGAACACTTTCCAATGTCTTATGAGAAAAGATTGACGGAACTTCAATTCCCTTCTTATCAACAATTCCACCTGTGACATCTGCCAGCGCTATCACTTTCATTCCGAGCTCGTAGCAAACTAGTGCTGCATATCGACCTACGTTTCCAAATCCTTGGATTGCAACTGTGGCGCCTTTTACTTTCACACCATTTCGTTCCAATGTGGCAGCAGCGATTTGTGCGACACCACGACCCGTCGCTTCTTCGCGACCGGGTGCTCCAAATAACTCAACTGGTTTTCCAGTAACGCATGCTGGTTGAAATCCTTCGAGACGATGAAATTCATCCATCAACCACGCCATAGTTTTTGCATCTGTTCCCATGTCCGGAGCGGGAATATCGCGATGATGTCCTAGTACGTGCACAAGTGAACGTGTCCATCTACGAATGATTTCTTCCTTCTCAATCAAAGTTAGTTTTGATGCATCAACTGCAACGCCACCCTTGGCCCCGCCAAATGGAACATCTATCAGTGCCGTCTTCCATGTCATGAGTGAAGCAAGTGCGCGTACTTCATCCAGGTCAACGTCTTGATGAAATCGAATGCCGCCCTTGCGAGGTCCTCGCGCGCTTGAATGCTGTACGCGATACCCAACCAACACATCGACGTCATCATTTCTTCGCAGAGGAATCGAGATAACTACTTCTCGCTCACAACTACTGAGTGCTGAAATGATTCCAGGCTTGAGGCCTAAAATTTCACCAGCTTGTGCGACTTTTTCATTTACTTCATCAAATGCCGATGGGCCAGAGTGTGTCATGAGCGCAACAGTAGGAAGTGGAAACTCACGAAAAAAGGTATTTTGGCTTTACATTAAACCAATTTAGGGTGAACTTGCGTGAATTTTCGGTCAATTTGCGCTTGTCTGCACCATAATCAATCTCGTGATTGTTGACGCTGCCCTCTACCACAATGGCTTACGTGTTCCTGCACCTGCAGATATTTCCGACCAAGTTGAACTCGCCCGAAAAAATGGCGGTTTCGTCTGGATCGGCCTAGCAGAACCCACTCAACAAGAGTTTGATCACGTTGTTGGAGAACTTAACTTTCATCCCCTTGCAGTTGAAGACGCAGTTTCTGCAAAACAACGACCAAAGATTGAAGATTACGACGGGTTAACCTTCTTTGTTATCAAAACTGTCTTCTATAACGAAGCTCGTTCTGAAATCACAACCGGCGAACTCATGTGCTTCGTCGACAAACACTTCATCGTGATTGTGCGACATGGTGAAGGTTCACCCCTCACAACCGTGCGTCACGATATTGAGGCTAAACCAGCGCAACTCGCCCTTGGTCCCTTTGCCGTCTTACACACCGTGGCTGACCGAGTCATTGATGAATACACAAAGATTGCAGCCGAATTAGAAAACGATGTCATTAACATTGAGACCAAGGTCTTTGGTGGAAAGAGAAAGACCTACAGCCAAGAGATTTATTTCCTTAAGCGCGAAGTAATTGAATATCGTCACGCTATCGAGCCTTTAATTTTGCCACTACAAAAAGTTGCTTCCGAAACTTTTGCTGCAGCTCCGTCTGAGATCAAGCCCTTTTTCAGAGACACAATCGACCACTT
>CAITAV010000121.1 GCA_903890345.1 uncultured Actinomycetes bacterium | reverse complement strand
TTCTGCCCATGAGATCTGCGCTGCCAATCCAGTATTCATCTTCGCCTGCGTTTGTGAAGTGGAAAATTCGTGAGTGCTCTAAGAAGCGCCCGAGAATAGAACGCACCTTGATATTTTCTGACATTCCAGCAACACCTGGTCTTACCGCGCAAATTCCACGAATAAGAAGATCTACTGATACTCCCGCTTGCGAAGCTTCATATAGTTTCTCAACGAACTCTTCATCTAGAAGTGAGTTCAATTTGAATTGAATTCCAGCTGGCATTCCATCATTAGCGTTCTGAATTTCTTGGTCAATCTTTTCTAATAGTCCAGAGCGTAAAGTCCGAGGTGCCACAAGTAATCTGTCATATGTGGATTGTGGAGCAAAACCAGATAGCTGATTAAATAGCTTAGAGAGATCATCTGTTAACTCTTCATCACTGCTTAAAATACCTAAATCTTCGTACATGCGCGCGGTTTTTGGATTGTAATTTCCAGTACCGATGTGACAATAACTTCGAATTCCATTTGGTTCATCACGGACAACTAAAGATAATTTAGCGTGCGTTTTAAGTCCCATTAATCCATAGACAACGTGGACACCAACTGATTCAAGTTTTCTTGCCCAACGCACGTTTGCTTGTTCATCAAAGCGCGCGCGAATTTCGATAACAGCCAATACTTGTTTACCTGCTTCAGCCGCTTCCATAAGGGCTTCGATGATTGGTGAATCTCCCGATGTTCGGTAAAGAGTCTGTTTAATAGCCAGAACATGTGGATCTCTTGCTGCATTTTCAAGAAAACTAACAACAGAGGATGTAAAGGATTCATAGGGATGGTGGAGGAGAATTTCACCTTGGCGGATCGCAGAGAAAAACATATCTGAATCTTCAGTATCAACTTCTCGGAGGGATTTAGAAGTTCGTGATCTAAAGGGCGCAAACTTTAGTTCTGGAAAATCTAAGTCAGCGATTTTATTTAAGCTTGTTAAATCAATTGGATTTGGTACTGAAATAATATTTTCAGGAGCAATCTGTAGATGCTCAGCAAGACTTTCAAGTCGTGCATGATCAATACCTTCTTCTATTTCTAAACGCACGGGTGGGCCAAAGCGTCTGCGTTGTAACTCTTGCTCCAGTGATATGAGCAAATTATCTGAGTCTTCTTCATCTACTTCTAAATCTTGATTTCGCGTAACTCGGAAGGTGTAATGATCTTCGATAACCATTCCTGGAAAGAGTTCCTGTAAGTGAATTGCAATAACACTTTCAAGTGGAATGTATCGGTGGGTTTTATTCGTGCTAACAGGCATAAATCTATTCAAAATCGGCGGCACTTTAACGCGTGCAAAGAAATCGGCACCCGTATTCGGATTTTTCATAATGACAGCTAAATTAAGTGAGAGCCCAGAAATATAGGGAAACGGGTGGGAAGGATCTACAGCTAGCGGAGTGAGAACGGGGAATACTCTTTCAGTAAATGCTTTAGAGACGAATTTACGTTCTTCAGAATTCAGCTCTTGCCATTCGACAATTTCAATTCCTGCTTTTTTTAACTCAGGCAATAATTCTGACTTTAGAATTTTAGATTGTCTGGAAACAAGTTCGTGGGTGCGACGAGAAATTTCCTTCATCATCTCTGAAGGTTCTATGTCTGGACTTGCAGTCATCGGCGTGCCATCTTCGAGATTACTTAAAACAGATGCAACCCGCACCATATAAAATTCATCTAAGTTCGATGAAAATATTGCCGTAAACCGAACGCGTTCAAGTAGTGGAGTTGACGGATCCGCTGCTAAATCAAGGACACGTTCGTTGAAGGAGAGCCAACTGAGTTCTCTTTCAATATGGCGAGATGCGGGAAGCATAAGTAAATGGTCGCTTTTCTATGTGAACAGTAGGGAAAGGACAAATGATAACAGTCTTAACTCAGCCCTAAAGTGGCACTTCGCAAGCGCATCAGTGCGCTGGCCACGATGTCAGCGAAGTGTATTTACCGCTTCGGCCATCACCGGAAGAGCGTCCCCTAATTCTTCGCCAAACCCAGGGCAATGCAAAAGTTACGAACCATAAAAAAGTCATCGCTTTGCGAATGATCACTGGTTTTTTCTTTGGAGATAC
>CAITAV010000120.1 GCA_903890345.1 uncultured Actinomycetes bacterium | reverse complement strand
CCGCGACGAATAGTTGTGTCAGTAAATCTGTAAACAGTTGCACCACCGCGGCTTTCGATATCACCAATGATTGCTAGTACTGCAGCAACATCGTGGACAAGTGGTCCTGGAGCAATTGCAGTGTTATCACTTTGAATAAGGATGTGATCAACAGGTTGTGGAAGATCTGTATTAATTATTTCTAGTTCGGCGCCCGCTAAAAACTCTTGACCGTACTTAGAAATAACACCTTGGCCTGTAATGCCTAGCCACTCTGCTTCACGAAGTGTCCACTGCACCATCTCTTCTTGCAGTCCTGGGTTTCGCTTTGATGGCGCACACCATTTCACTCGCTTGGTAAAGCTCTCTAATTCAGGTGCGCTCTCTTTATTTTCGGATAAGAGTTCTAAAACTAATGCGCGTGTACTTGATGCATTTACTCGATCTAGTTCGGGTCCGAGGGCTGCTGTGTTCTTCGATTCAGCGCGACCAACTAGTCCGCTTACTCGAGATGTTATTAGCCACGGTGCTGCAATCGCTTGCCATCTAGTAGACGCACTCTGCGTAAGCCAAATATCAAAGTTATTTGTTGGCAGAATTTTGTCATCTGCATCGATAGTGACAAGTCCTGCGAGATAAACAAGTTCTGCAACGAATGCAGCGCAGTTCTCATCAATACCCATATGCGTTGCAATAATTTTTAAATCACGAACACCAAGTCCGCCTGCACGAAGCGCATCTGCTGGCTCTTGTGCCCAGTACTCGAGAATTTCATCAGCCCAACGCAAGACTGTTGCAACGTTTGCAATGGCTGCGAGCTGAACATTTCGTGTATCGCGTTTAGTGCCCTTAATTTGCGGTGGAGTCATTTCACGTTCTTTGTGAACTTTTCCGCCACGTAGATAAATACCAACTTCGCGCGGAAGAATCACTGTGCGCTGATCAAGGGGCACCATGAAGTTTTCTTCGAGCAACCAAGTAACACCTGGACCAGGATTTTTAATATCTCCAACACTTCCACGTGGTGGTCCCCAAATAAGTCTTTCTAAAACTTTCTTTGCAGCATCTGGTGCTTCATCTAATTTTTTCAAGGTTAACTTCGCCATGGAAGCAGGACCTAGACCTGCAATTTCGCTGCCTAATACATCGCGCACAGAGTTAGGCAATCTCATGCCGTCATCTGATGGATAAATAAGTCCACGCGCTATTAATTCAGGTAGTACATCTGCGGCAGCTTTTTCCGTTACTGCAATTATTTGTTTTTCATTAAATGGTTCGTTTACAACTGCGCATGCTTCGAGAACTTGAAACTGCCATTGATTCAGCGCATCAATTGCGCGAGCAAGACTTGGCGCGCTACATGCACGAACGGCAAGGGATGCCATATCTGATGGAACTGGAGAAATGAGATCGGCTCTGTATGTGAAGAGCTCTAAAAGGGCGTCATCATCTACGGAACGTAGATAGTCGGTAAATGAACGCATTTGCATAACTTGCCTACATTACAGGGGTTTAGTTCCTGTCGTGAAATCGAGTTAGCGTGAACGCCTGCGAGGTGCCAACCAGATTCCGGCAGCAGCAAGTCTTGAAACGGCGGGACCGATAATTTTGATGATGAATCGCGCACGGCGAAAATCGTGAATTGGCCATCCTTCTGCAAGTGCGCGCAAACTTAGAATTGCATCAGGATTAATTGCCGATGGGTGTCCGACTGCTTCAAGTAACGGAAAGTCATTGTGACTATCGGAATATGCATAGCACTCTGAAAGATTGAATCCTTTTTCTTTGGCAAGTGCTGTAATTGCAACTGCTTTTTCTTTTCCGTGTAATAACTTGCCCAACATTTGCCCTGTGTATTTTCCATCGCGAACTTCGGCTTTGCTACCAAGGGCTCCGGTAAAGCCCAAGTTCTTTGCAATCAAAATTGCCATATCTTCAGGCGCGGCTGTTACGAGCCACACTTCTTCGCCCGCATTTAAATGTCTCTGTGCAATGTTAATAGTTCCTTGCCAGCAAGCAGGAGAGACGAATTCATCATAAATTTGTTGTGCAATTGTTTGAATCTCTGCAACATCGTGGCCACCAATAAATTGCGTAGCTGCATCTTGAAAACGTTTGATTTCATCTTGTTTTTCTTTACCTGTTAAACGAAAACGTAAATTGGCGAACGCGAAACGTGAAAGATCTGTCTTGGTGAAATAGCCGCGTTTGTACATTCCTTTTCCGAGGAAGAAGAGCGTAGAGCCGCGTATAAGCGTGTTATCTACATCGAAAAAGGCAACTCGGTTGGTTGTGAGCGCCATGTCACAACCTTAGCGAGAAGGGAAGGTTTATGACGCTTTATGCTTAGTGCATGAGTTCGACGGTACATGTGGTCAGACATGGCGAGGTACATAACCCGCAGAAGATTCTTTATGGACGTCAACCTGGTTGGACACTTTCAGAGCGCGGTCACAAAATGGCAGCCACGTTGGGAGATTGGTCAAAGAGCATTGATCTAGGTGCGTTACATGTATCACCCCTGCAACGTGCACAAGAAACAGCAGGACCAATAGCGGCAGCGCACAATATAAAAATTACAACCGATGATCGTCTAATAGAAGCGGCAAATGTATTTGAAGGAAAACCCTTTGGAATTGGTGATGGTGTTTTAAAGCATCCAACCGCATGGAAACACTTATGGAATCCATGGAAACCTTCATGGGGCGAACCATATGAAGAACAAATCAACCGAATGCTGGCAGCAGTATTTGCAGCACGCGATGCTGCAAAAGGAAAAGATGCAATCGTTGTTTCGCACCAATTACCAATCTGGATTCTTCGCAGCGCCATTGAAGGTCGTCGCCTGCTTCATGATCCACGTAAACGCGAATGCTCATTAGCAAGTGTGACCAGTATTCATTTTGACGACGACGCAATGATTAGTGGCACGAGTTATAGCGAACCAGCTGCGCACCTTTTGCCACCAAAGAAATGAAAATTAGAAACCTAATCTTTTTGCCACTCTTGGCCGTGGCTCTTTCATCCTGCAGCGGCGGAGGTTCATCATTCGCCGAGGAGAGTTTTGTTTCTGGAAGCGGAAGTGTTTCTTTCATTAAACAATCAGATCGAATTGCAGCACCAAAGCTTTCTGGCATGACTTTAACTGGAAAAAATTACACATTTAGTGGTGCCCAGGTCGCAGTAATTAATGTGTGGGCATCGTGGTGTGCACCTTGTCGCGCTGAAGCACCAACACTTGCTGCACTTTCAGAAAAGTATTCTGATGTTGCATTCATAGGAATTCTCACTCGTGATAACCCAGCAACTGCAGAAGCATTTGTTCGCCGCTTTGCTTTGCCTTATCCAACCCTGATTGATGATTCAGTTTTGATTGGCTTTAGAAAATCATTACCAGCTAATGCGATTCCATCGACTGTCGTTCTAGATAAGAATGGCAATGTGGCAGCACGTATTTCAGGAGAAGTCACTGTTGCATCCCTTAGCGAACTCATTGAGAAGGTGAGTGCGGAGTGAAAGAATTCTTTGTAGAACAGATTCTCGATGGATATTTAATTACAGCGTTTCCAATTGCGGTCATCGCTGGTTTGATTTCCTTTTTATCACCATGTGTTTTGCCATTAGTACCTGGCTATATTTCTTACGCTGCTGGCTTTTCAAAGAGCCGCGGTCGAGTACTTCTTGGATCATTCTTATTCGTTGCGGGATTTAGCGTTCTCTTTATTTCATACGGCGTTTTATTTGGTGGCTTCGGTGCTTATATTTCAGATAATGAAAAACTTATTACTTCTATTTTGGGAGTCTTCACTGTTGGACTTGGATTAATTTTTATTGGCAAATTTCCATTTGCGCCTACCTATCGCGCAAAGATGCCAACAACACTTGGATTAGTTGGCGCACCATTACTTGGATTCTTATTTGGAGTCGGTTGGACTCCATGTATAGGACCAGCTCTTGGTGCCGTACAGACACTGGCGTTTCAAGAATCAAGTGCGCTGCGTGGTGCAATTCTTTCTGCAGGTTATTGCAT
>CAITAV010000119.1 GCA_903890345.1 uncultured Actinomycetes bacterium | reverse complement strand
TCGATCACCATACATAGGCGAGAACTTCTCCGCCTACGCCCTGCTTGTTGGCTTGCTTATCAGTAAGCAATCCAGATGAGGTTGAAATAATCGCAACACCAAGTCCACCAAGTACTTTTGGTAGCGCAGTTGACTTTGCGTATACGCGAAGTCCTGGCTTGCTTACGCGGCGTAGACCGGCGATTGAACGCTCACGGTTTGCACCAAACTTAAGGTCAAGAACTAGGTTCTTACCTACTCCATTATCTGCATCTTCAACGCGATATCCAGCGATGTAACCTTCTTGCTGAAGGATCACTGCGATACGTGCTTTAACCGATGATGACGGCATTGAAACCGAATCATGGTAAGCAGAGTTCGCGTTGCGCAGACGAGTCAACATGTCTGCGATCGGATCTGTCATTGTCATACGTGGCCTCGTGGCCTTTCTCGAACTGGTTTCTTTTTACAGACCTTGTCCGTTGTAGTTAGTTGGATAGAACGATTACCAAGATGCCTTGGTGATACCAGGTAGCTCACCACGGTGAGCCATTTCGCGGAAACAAACACGGCATAGACCAAACTTCTGATAAACAGAGTGTGGACGACCGCAACGTTGGCAACGTGTGTAGCCGCGAACCTTGAACTTAGGCTTGCGAGCTGCTTTTACCTTGAGCGATGTTTTTGCCATTGCTTATGCCTCCTTGAATGGAAAGCCGAGCGCCTTAAGAAGAGCGCGACCTTCAACATCATTTTTTGCTGTAGTAACAAAAGTGATATCCATACCGCGCGGACGATCAACCTTGTCTTGTTCGATTTCTGGGAAAACTACCTGCTCAGTTAAACCGAATGTGTAGTTTCCATGTCCATCAAACTGCTTTGGTGATAAACCACGGAAGTCGCGGATACGAGGTAGTGAGATTGATAGCAAACGATCTGCAAACTCCCACATACGATCTCCACGCAATGTTACGTGTGCACCAATTGGCTGACCTTCACGAAGCTTGAACTGAGCAATGGACTTGCGAGCCTTAGTTACCTGAGGCTTCTGGCCTGTGATTGTTGTTAGATCGCGGATTGCGCCTTCGATCAACTTTGAATCACGAGCTGCATCGCCAACACCCATGTTCACAATCACCTTTACAAGTGTTGGAACCATCATTGGGTTCTTGAATCCAAATTCGCTCTTGAGTGCAGGAGCAATATCGCTCTTGTACTTAGCTTTTAGACGTACATCTACCTTTGTTGACATTAGATGTCCTTTCCGGTGCGACGTGAGATGCGAACATTCTTGCCTTCTTCGTCTTTACGAACACCAAGGCGTGAAGCCTTGCCATCGCTGTCAACGACCATGACATTTGAAATATGTAGTGATGCTTCAACAGTGATGATTCCGCCGACCTTTACGCCGCGATCACCAGTTGTCTCCTTTGTATGACGCTTCTGGCGATTAACGCCTTCGACAGTAATACGGTTGCCATCAACTGAAAGAACCTTTCCTGTTGTTCCGCGATCTTTACCCGCGATAACAAGAACAGTGTCATCCTTCTTAATCTTTGCCATTATTAGAGCACCTCCGGAGCTAGCGAGATGATCTTCATAAACTTCTTATCGCGAAGTTCACGTGCAACTGGTCCGAAGATACGGGTTCCACGTGGCTCGCCATCAGCCTTCAAGATCACTGCGGCATTTTCATCAAACTTGATGTAGGAACCGTCTGGACGACGACGTTCCTTAACTGTACGAACGATGACGGCCTTAACGACCTCACCCTTCTTAACCTGTCCGCCAGGAATTGCATCCTTAACAGAACAAACGATGATGTCTCCGATACCGGCATAGCGGCGCTTGGATCCACCGAGCACACGAATACAAAGAAGCTCTTTAGCTCCTGTGTTATCCGCAACGCGTAGGCGCGATTCTTGTTGAATCATTAGTTATCCACCAGACCCTTACTTTGCCTTCTCGAGAATCTCGACCAAACGCCAGCGCTTTGT
>CAITAV010000118.1 GCA_903890345.1 uncultured Actinomycetes bacterium | reverse complement strand
TGCGGGTGTAGCTCAATGGTAGAGCCCCAGCCTTCCAAGCTGGCCATGCCGGTTCGATCCCGGTCACCCGCTCCATAGTTTCTTAAGTAATAGAACCAACTTCGGTTAACCATGCAATCCCTGTAAAACTAATTGGATCAACAGCTGATTTACCGTTTACATCTAAAAATGTAAGTATTGCGGAATCAACACTTGCGCCCACAGAAATACTTCCTTGAAACATTATTTGGCTCGTGTAATTTGTCTGACCGAAATTAGACATTCCAGCAGTAGTTACCACGGAACTTTTTAAGCCTGCCAACTTGGAATTCAACTCGATCGTTCCCTTAATTTGTCCAGGATTTCCGGAGCGAGATGTAGACACGATTATTGTAAAAATGTATTTCTTGTTTGGCGCCAAAATTGGAAACACTGCGAAAAAAGTTCCAGTTCCAGCGGCTCCTGTTGAAATACTCCATGGGGCTAAATCGGTTACAACTACCGAAGTCACTCCTGCTGCTCCTGGCGCTCCGTCTATTCCAGGAGCTCCAGTTGCACCTGTGCCGCCTGCCGGACCAGTTGGTCCCGCTGGACCAGCACTTCCTGATGCACCCGCTGCACCTGTTTCACCTGCGGCGCCGTTTGCTCCAGCAGTTCCAGCTAATCCAGTTGCACCAGTTGAACCTGTGGCACCTGCAGTTCCAGAAACTGTTGATGTGTTTGTAACTGTTTTTCCATCAGATCCTGCAACACCTGGTGTTCCAGACTTTCCATCTGTTCCCGCGAGACCCGCTGTTCCGCGCAATGAAATTGCGGCTGGCCATACATTATTTTTCTTCGGACCATAGATGTTTAAATTTTTTGTATCAATATAGAAATCACCATTGATACCTACAGTTTTTAGTGGTGCTGTTATGCCGTTGAGTATTGTGTTTGGAATTGAATTCGCTGTTCGGCCTGCAGACTTTATTTTGATGACGGATTTCGTGGCTGCAAAACCTGGCTGAACAGCGAAAAGTGTAAGGACGCATACGGTTGCAAAAACTCTTTTGAAAGCCTTTGGGCTTTTCATGGAATTGCTCCTCTGGGTTGGGCTTCAGCCTCTGCCTTTTTTGCTCTCACCGATATAGGACTACCCCCGTACGGGCTATGAGGGAGAGATGGCACTAGCCCAGAAAAATTCACATGGACCCCACAGGATTCTCGCCTTTCTTTTTTAACTTAGGAGGGTTTATTACGACTAGTTAATGACGTGGGGTCGTTAACAAAGGTCTTACCGGACGAAAGGGCAGTAAATGTCAAAGAGAAAAATTGCAACTGTTGTACTAACAACTGTTGCACTTACAGCCGGAAGTTTAGGAGTGGCTAACGCTGCTTCGAAAACATCGCGAACTGTTGTAACAAAATCTGTAACAAAAGTTTCGCAATCAGGTGCTAACGCTCGCGGACTGGGTGGACCAGCTGCTGCACTCGACAGCCTTCTCTCCGGTTTAGTAACCAAGGGAACAATCACTCAGGTTCAAGCAGATGCAATTAAGGCTGCGGTAGTTGCTGCTGCTGAAACTGCGAAAGCTAATCGTCCTGCAAAGGCTATGGGACCAAATCGTGCTGCAATGGATGCATTGATCTCTTCAACTCTGGGAATTGATTCAGCGACAATTAAGTCACGGTTGAAAGCAGGAGAAACTCTTGCTGCAATTGCTGGCTCAAAGAAAGATGCATTAATTGCAGCTCTCGTTGCTGAACATTCAAAGAAGATTGATGCACGTGTTACCGCAGGGAAAATTACTGCTGCACAAGCCACAACCTTGAAAGCTGCTCTTCTTGCACACGTGACTGAAGAAATCAGCGAAGTAAAGGGTAAGCAAGGACACGGTGGACCAATGGGAGCGCCAGCTCCGCTTGGAACTCCAACTAACTAAATATTCGTATCTCCTCCTTACGGGTAAGAAAGACCCGCTACTAAGAAATTAGTGGCGGGTCTTTCGTTTTGTACCTCTGCGCGTGAGAGTATTTCGCCATGCGCGTACATATCGGAAGCGATCATGCAGGTCTTGAATTAAAGAATTCTCTAGTTGATCACCTCAAGAATTCTGGTCACGATGTCATTGATCATGGACCACACGAATATGACGCACTCGATGATTACCCAGTTTTTTGTATTCCTGCAGCGCAAGGAGTTGCTAGCGAAAAAGGTTCTTTTGGAATTGTTCTGGGTGGTTCGGGAAATGGCGAACAAATGGCGGCTAATAAAGTTAAAGGAATCCGTGCTGCTCTGGTCTGGAGTGTGGAGACTGCAAAGTTAGCCCGCGAACACAATGATGCAAATGTGATTGCAATCGGTGGGCGCATGCACTCGATTGAAGTGTGCAAAGAACTTATTGATGTATTTTTGGCAACGCCCTTTAGCAATGACGAGCGCCATATCCGCCGCATAGGTCAAGTATCAAATTTCGAAACTAAGGGTTCTATTTAACTCTTTGTCTGGTAATGAAAATCGCTAATACGGTGATCTTTATCTAATCCTTTACCTTCAAATTTTGTATAGGGACGCCACTCGGGCCTTGGGACTTCTCCCCCAGTAAATAGTGTGGATTCTGCAAATACTCCTTTTATCCACTCTGCATATGGAACCCAATCCGTTGCGATATTTATATAACCACTGGTTTTAAGTTTGCGATGGATTAAGGCAAGAAATTCTGCGTTCACAATACGGCGCTTATTGTGTTTCATCTTTGGCCATGGGTCTGGAAAGAACAAGTGAAAACCATTGATGCAGTGATCATCAAACATTGTTTCGAGGATTTCTATTGCATCGCCTTCAATGATGCGTACGTTGCTTAAATTATGTTCTTCTATCAGCGATAGTAATTTTCCAATTCCTGGTGGATGTACTTCGATAGCGATGTATCCATTGTCAGGATGCGCTTTGGCTATTTCTGCTGTGGCATCGCCCATGCCAAATCCAATTTCTACGATTATTTCTTTCGCAGATGGAAATAAGTGATCAATATCTACGTGGGTGCCGGTGATAATTCCAAATTGATCCCACGAACGTACAAGAGCCGCATTTTGTGCTCGAGTCATCCTCTTTCCGCGTAAGCGAAAGCTCTTGATCCCTTGACGTTCCACTGGGTAACTCTTACATGCTTAGATATCAACCTGAAATCACACACGATAAAGATTATGAGGAGTTCTTGTGCCAGGAGTAAATCTGACCCGCGATGAAGCAGCTATCCGCTCTACCCTGGTTAGAACCCATAGTTATCGAATTGATCTAGATCTAACAACAAGTACTGAAACATTCATTGCTAAAACGACTGTGAAATTCTCTGGACTAAAGCCTGGACAGAGCACGTTTATTGATGCAGTTGGAAAGCGCGTTGTTTCAGCGACTTTAAATGGTGTTGCTTTCGATGTTAAAGATTACGACGGAGAAACCATTCACCTTCCAGCGCTGGCGGCTGAGAATGAACTGCTCCTGGAAATCGAAGCAAACTATTCAAATACGGGCGAAGGCTTGCACCGCTTCGTAGATCCTGCAGATAACGAGGTGTATCTATACACCCAGTTTGAAACAGGAGATGCACGACAGATGTATGCCTGTTTCGATCAACCAGATCAAAAGGCAACTTTTACAATCAGTGCAGTTACGCCGAAGCATTGGGAAGTAATTTCCAATTACGACATTGACTCTGTTACTGATGTGGGTTCTGACTCCAAATTAACTCAATTTAAAGAGTCGCAAATTATTTCAACATATGTCACCGCGATTGTGGCTGGCCCGTACCAGTGCGTTAAAGATGAATACGTGGGTGAGAAAACCATTCCACTTGGTATCTATGCCCGTAAATCATTCTTTAAGTACGTCGATGCCGACAACATCTTTAAAGTGACAAAACAAGGATTTGCCTACTTTGAAAAGACTTTTGGTTTGGCATATCCATTTGGTAAATACGACCAACTCGCTGTCGCCGAATACAACTGGGGCGCAATGGAAAACGTTGGTTGCGTAACTTTCCATGAAGATGTTTTGATCTTTAGAAGCAAGGTCACCGAGAGCAAGCACCTCGGTCGTGCCAGCACAATTTTGCACGAAATGGCACACATGTGGTTTGGCGATCTCGTCACCATGAAGTGGTGGGAAGACCTGTGGCTCAATGAATCATTCGCTGAATGGGCTTCATACATGGCAACAAGTGAAGCAACTCAATACACAACTGCGTGGACTGAGTTCAATGCGCTCCGTAAAAACTGGGCCTATCGCCAAGATCAACTTTCAACTACTCACCCAATTGCGACAGAGATGAAGGACCTTGAAGATGTAAAGACTAACTTCGATGGTATTTCATATGCAAAGGGTGCGTCGGTGCTTCAGCAATTAGTAGAGCACGTTGGTCGTGAAAACTTCATTAAAGGTCTGCGCATTTATTTCACAAAGCATGCCTTTAAAAATACAACTCTTAATGACCTAATGGTCGAACTAGAAGCCACAAGTGGTCGCGATCTCAAGCCATGGGCCGCCACATGGTTACAGACTGCAGGAGTTAATACTTTGCGTCCTGAAATTGAAATTGAAGCAGGAACATATAAGAAGCTGGCAATTAAGCAAGAAGCGCCAACAATGCCTGTGGGTTCAAAAGAATTACGTCCACACCGTTTGCGTATTGCGCTATTTGATATTGCAGGAGACTCACTTGTTAAGAGAAAGAGTGTTGCTCTAGATATTGCTGGAGCAATGACTGAGGTGGCCGAACTCAAGGGTGAGAAAGAAGCAGATTTGGTTTTGATCAATGATGGCGATTTGTCATACGCAAAACTTCGCTTTGATGATCGCTCCATTGCAACACTTAAATCACATTTGGGTGGATTAAAAGAACCTCTCGCCCGTGCACTTATCTGGGCATCACTCTGGGATTCAGTGCGAGATGGCGAACTCAGTGCATCTGATTACATTGCAATCGCACTTAACGCACTTGGCACAGAGAGCGATATTTCTATCGTTTCTGCAACCAATACAAACATCGAAACTGCAATTTGGTTTTATGCCGCCCCTGGCCACCGTGCTGCACTGCGCGCAACAGTCTCCGATTCGCTGAACAAGTTCCTTAAAGCGGCACCTGCAGGAAGTGATCATCAACTTTCATTCGCGCGAGCTTTTGCCGAATCAGCAGCAACTGATGCACAAAGCAAAGAGATTCTAGAAATCCTCAATGGCTCTATTAAGGGTTTAACTGTTGATGCTGAGATTCGTTGGCACCTTGTTATCTGCGCGGTAAAGCGTGGATTACTTAGTTCAACAGATATTGATGCAGAAGTTGCGAAAGATAACACTGCGCACGGAAAGCAATATGGAGCACTTGCTCATGCCGCAATTCCGACTGCTGCAGCGAAACAAAAAGCATTCACAGCCGTAACTTCAGAAAAACTCAGCAACACAATCCACGCATATACCTGCCGCGGATTTAACGTTGCAATGCAATCTGAATTACTCATCCCCTACGTCGATCAATACTTTGCAATTTTGATCGACCTGTGGACCACTGCGGGATATGAAATCGCAGAAACAACGGCGACGATGCTATTTCCAAGCTTCATAGTCACTGATGAAACATTGGCTAAGGCTCAGAAGTGGATCGATGTCACTGGTAAAGATGCACCAAATGCTCTTCGTCGTGTGATTATTGAAGGCCGAGACGCGCTTGCACGTTCATTGCGTGCACAATCCAAGGATGCTTAATTACTCAATGTGAGTAATTACTGATTTTGCACTTTTCTTGCGCTGCGCTGTACCGGCGTAGGCGATAAGTGAAATAACTAGAAAGAGCGCTGTCGGAACAATCACGAAAGTAATAATTGTCTCCAGCGCGCTTAAAGCTGGACCTGGAATCGTTCCATCTTCTTGATTGATCATGCCAAAGCCTGAAACGAAGTTATTTAACATGTAGATAAGTCTAAGTTATTTAAGCAGTTGCTGCTGCCACACCAAATGGTTCGAGGTATGGCAACCAGGTCTTATCAGTGCGACCTGTTCCAAGAATTCTCCACGCTGCTCCAACAGGTTCGCGTGGAAGTGTGCGCAAACGCCATCCCAAATCCTTTAGAGGCTTATCGGCCTTCGTGTGATTGCAGCGGTGGCAAGCAGAAACAACATTTTCCCAATTGTGGGCTCCGCCACGGCTGCGCGGAATTACGTGATCAATAGATGTTGCCGGTGCTGCGCAGTAAACACATCGTCCACCGTCTCGAGCAAAAATTGCGCGGCGTGAAAGCGGAACTGAATGGCGATAAGGAATACGAACAAATTTATTTAATCTAATTACTGATGGAAGTGCGATTTCACCTGCTGAATAATGCAGAACCGTTCCGGAATCTTCCACCATTGTTGCTCTGGAATTTAGACACAGAATCAGAGCGCGACGATCTGAAATAACACCCAGTGGTTCGTAGGTGGCATTTAAGACCAAGGTCCGCAACATCTGTTCTCCGATTCTCAGCGCGTGGCCCGCACCGATTGGTTTATCTTGCCTTAAAAGGTAGCGATAAGGGGGTATTTCTGAGTAAATTTTTGATGTCAATTTCGTTAGAGTGTGATTTATGAGCGAGAGATTTCAACAAATATGGGATTGGTTTAGCGGTTCCCCCTTGCGAATTTTACTGGTCATTGCAGGTGCACTATTTACTCAATATTTCGGCGGTCGCGCCATAGATCGAGCAATGGCTCGGCTAGCTACGGCTGATCTGATACCTGGTCCAACAAATACAGTTGCGCGACAAAAAGAGCGAGCACGAACAACCGGAACTGTTTTATCAAGCACGCTTAATGCAATTATTTGGGTTCTGGCAATGGCAATGGTTCTCGGTGAATTCGGATTTAATTTAGGACCGATCATTGCCTCCGCTGGTGTAATCGGTGTCGCTCTCGGTCTTGGTGCACAAACTTTGGTGCGCGATATTCTCTCCGGAATATTTATGCTCATTGAAGATCAATACGGAGTCGGCGACAAAGTAGACGTTCTAGAGGTTAAAGGCACCGTCGAAAAAGTTGGTTTAAGAATTACGACAATCCGCGATGCACAGGGCACGCTCTGGTATTTGAGAAATGGTGAAATCTTAAAGGTTGGAAATCTTTCTCAATCTGGTTGATTGACCATGGCATTTGCTGCCATTTCAAGATACTCCCACAACTGGATCTTTAGATCCTCGCGAATTTTTAAATCAGCAACAGCCTCTCTCATGCACGCTAGCCACTCATCGCGAGCTTTTGTATCAATGTGAAATTCTGCGTGACGCATACGTAGACGGGGATGTCCACGCTCTTCTGTATACGTTGTTGGTCCGCCCCAGTACTGCTCCAGAAACATTCTTAAGCGAAGGGCTGCGCCATGTAAATCATCTTTCGGATACATGGGTGCAATGACAGGGTTAATAGAAACTAATGCATAAAAATGTGAAACTAATTGCTCAAATGCTTCACTACCGATTTCCTCGTACAAGGTACT
>CAITAV010000117.1 GCA_903890345.1 uncultured Actinomycetes bacterium | reverse complement strand
TACTCGGAATTTCAAGCGCAGTTGATGGCCCCGTGCGCCAAGCGTTTACATCTGAAGTTGTTGGTGAAGATGATGTTTCGAATGCAGTGAGTTTAAATTCAGCAAACTTTAATGCTGGTCGCCTCATTGGTCCTGCGATATCTGGATTGTTGATTGCAGCCTTTGATACGGGACCATCTTTTATGCTCAATGCAGCGTCGTACGTATTTGTTATCGCAGCGCTATTAGTGCTTAAAGAAGAGTCATTTTTCTATCGCACGAGTACCCAAGCGATGACAAGTGTTCGAGAAGGTCTTCGCTATGCAAAAGCACGCCCAGATATATACGTTGTGATGCTTATTGTTTTCTTTATGTCCACTTTCGGACTAAATTTTCAGATCTTTAACGCGTTGATGGCCACACAAGCATTTAATCGCGGACCAGCTTCATACGGATTACTAGGAACATTTATGGCTATTGGTTCCCTCTCAGGAGCGCTCTTATCCACTCGTCTCGAAAGATTTAGAAGCGTTAGATTTATTATCGGTGCCAGTATCGTATTTTCGATCTCGGTAATCACTATTTCATTTATGCCAACGTATACGACCTATGCAATTTTCTTACCTCTGTGTGGATTAAGTGCACTCACGACTCTGGTTAATGCGAACTCATACGTGCAAGTCCATAGTGACCCAGCGATACGCGGACGTGTACTCGGAATTTATCTGCTTATCTTTATGGGCGGGGCACCATTTGGATCATCGCTCATCGGAGTCTTCAGCGATGTATTTGGAATCAGAGCAACAGTTGCAGGCTGCGGAGTTATTTCATTAGTTGGCGTCTTAATTATTGGAGCAATTTTCAAAGAAAAAGTTGCAACACCAAGTGATACAACTATTGCTGGAGTGTTAAAAACCGCTTAAAACAATAAGTGCCAAGAGACCGATAAGTGCAGCAATAGTCACGTAACGTCTAGTTTTGTAATTCACGGCTCTCCTTCTTGGAATGTGAAGATGGAGTAAGAATAACGATGGTTAGCGCAATCACAATAAGAACTGGCACCATTAGGTAAGCGCGAGATATTCCCAGATGATCTCCGAGAACTCCCAGGACAAATGGCGCCAGCGCAATTCCAGATCCTGCAGCGAGTGAACCAATGCCGATAGCTAAGTCAGGGCGATTATCGCTAAATCCCATCAAGCGAAGTGATGAGAGCGCGAACTGCATTGAAATACCAAGACCATTTATAAAGAGTGTAATTAGAGAAATTAGAATGTTATGTGAGAACCAGAAAATTGTGAATCCAACAAATTGCAGAACAATAATTGTAATAAGTTGATGATCGAGTTGTAATTTCTTAAGAACAATAGCGCCATACCAACGACCAATAGCCATACCTGTACCTAACGCAACAATGCCCAGAGTGGCAGCAGAGGCGCTTCCACCTACGCGATCTCGCAAGAGAGCGGCGGCCCAAAACGTGGTTGCAAACTCAGTACAGATGCAGATAAAGAAACCAAAGCAAGCAATCCAATATGTGCGTGAAAGTTTGCCACCCTGGCGCACACTGATGTCGCGATCATGGGCGTCACGGTTCTTATCTCGAGAGAAGAAATACAAAATTATTGTGGCCGGAATTGTGAGCAATAAACCGAAGCGCCAACTTATGGCAGTTCCGGCAAGCGTTCCGATAATGAGTGTGCCAAGAACGTAACCTGCTGAATTAACTCCATTTGATTGTGGCAAAGCAAGCGGTGTTGCTTCTTTAAAGTGGTGCGAAAGTCTGGTCACCATATTGTTGATGACCATCGAAGTTCCTAGCCCGCTTAAAAATGTAGCCGTTAAAGTAAAAGCCACTGGCTTAATGGTGACGAACATAAGAACGCCAGTACAAAAGAGCCACATTCCGATCCATGAAGTTCTTTCACGACCGAAGTAATGAACCAAACGGGAATTAGCTAAACCTGCACAAATTCCTGCAATACCCATTGCTGTTCCATGTAAGCCAGCAATTGTTAGTGATGTTCCCTGATCGGCGCGCAGCAGTGGTTGGGCAGGTCCAAAACCACCCAGAAAAAAATTAAGAATTGTTACTTGAAGTGCAATTGCCCAAAAGGTTTTATCGCGCGTAAATGAGTGAGGCATTACTTTCCTTACGGAATAATTAAAGCGCGGCTACAACGAAATC
>CAITAV010000116.1 GCA_903890345.1 uncultured Actinomycetes bacterium | reverse complement strand
AGGGTTGAAAAGAATTTACTGGCTGTGACCAGTGCAGAAATCATCTCTCTTTAAATATCTTTCGTGCATACAAAGAGAGGAGAACAAGGACAAAGAAGGCAACGACAAGTAATCCAATAACAAAAGCATTCGTTCCCCAATTATTCACTTCAGCTTTTGCGCTAGTAGTTTCGGTTGGAATTGGTTGCGGAGTAGAAATTTCACTTGGAGCTGCAAAAGTAAATCTAAATGAACCTTCGAGTGGAACATCATTTTCTGCAAAGAGTGTGTAAGTAACGGTATAGACGCCAGCAACTTTAAGATTTTTTAAACCAATGACTGCACTTGCTCCATCGATTGCAAGTACGCCGTCATCAACACGTTTGCCTTGTGGATCTGTAACTTCCATTGAATTACCAGCATCGATTAGAGGCAGTTGTCCTGTAACACTGACTGCACTTGGTGCAACGCTCACCGTCGCGCCACTCATTGGATTAGTGGCTGTAAGTGAATTAGCACTTGCTATTGGAGCTGTTACAAAGAGCGCAATTACTGCAATGCTTACAATTCGCATGATCTTCATTGTGCTCCCCCTTTTCGACACTTAATTCGCAACTATCTTCCCACTTCTTTACACTTGGTATCTACCCCCTAGCGGGGAAAATAGCGGGAAAGGAATAGTCAGATGCCTACGTATCAATATGCATGCGCTGACTGTGGCCATGAGTTTGAGGCTTTTCAATCTTTCACCGAAGCCTCGCTAACAACCTGCCCTGAATGTAAGGGCGAAGTAAGAAAGATTTATTCTGCAGTTGGCGTTGTATTTAAAGGTTCCGGTTTTTATAAAACAGATTCTGCAAAGTTAAATACTGCTAAAACTCCAACACCACCAACGCCAACACCTGCACCCACTCCAAAATCTGAATAATTAATCCTCGTGGTGTGGCGGTTTATCCGCTTTTATTTCCGCTTCGCGACGTGCATCCTCGAGGGCTTGTTCGGGATCAATCTCATCAGAGGTGACATTCGGCAAAATTTCGCTCATTTGTAACCTCCGATTAGAATTGCTCTTCTAATAGTAGCGAGATACCCGGAGAATCATGTTTGCAGGGCTTGGAAGATTCATCGTTCGTCGCAAGAAATCAGTTCTGATTCTTTTCATCATTGGAATCCTTGGAGCAGGCGGAGTTGGTTCTCTCGCATTCTCAAAGCTTGATAGCGGTGGTTATTCAGACCTCGGTAGTGAATCTGCAAAGGCTTATGACTATCTAACTGAAAAGTTTAAGGTTCAAGAACCCGCGGCGATTCTCGTAATTGATACACAAAATAGAAGTGTGAACGACCCTGCTGTTATTGCTGAAGCTGCAGCACTTGAAGCAAAAGTTAAAACAGTTGCCAATGTTGATCGCACACTTTCTTATTGGAGCACAGGCGGTGCGCCCGCAATGAAGGCAGCAGATGACAAAGCGGCGTTTTTATTTATTTACACAGATCCAGATTCAAATGACTGGGCTTCACTCGGAAAAATTGGTGAAGAAGTTCAAAAGGAATTTGATGGCAAGCAAGGTAACTTCATTGTGTATGCATCTGGTGGCGGCGTTATTACCCATGCGATTAACAGCAAAATTCAAGACGATTTAAAAATTGCTGAGGCAATCGCAATTCCCTTAACTTTTCTTTTGATGATCTTTGTATTTGGCACTTTGGTGGCTTCTGCAATGCCTTTGTTTGTTGGTATAACAGCAATTCTGGGGTCATTTTTAATTATTTACATCCTTACGCTATTTACTGATGTTTCAGTCTTTGCTCTCAATCTCATAACTGGTTTGGGGTTAGGACTGGGTATTGATTACGCCTTATTGATCGTTAATAGATTCCGCGAAGAGTTACACGCTGGCAAGAGCGTAGACGAATCAATTATTACAACTGTTGCAACGGCAGGAAAAACTGTTTTCTACTCTGGTTTAACCGTCTTTGTAACAATGGCATCTCTTTTGTTCTTCCCACTTAATTTCCTTAAATCTTTTGGATACGCCGGTGTTGCAGTAATTTCACTCGCTGTTGTTGGCGCATTGATTCCGTTGCCCGCACTACTTGCAATCTTGGGTCATAAAGTTGATAAGGGCGTTGTACGTAGAGCAGGAATTACTCCTAAAGAAGATGGTCGATGGGCTCACACTGCACGCAATGTGATGAAGCGCCCAATTCCTGTTGTGATTGGCTCGCTATTAGTTCTAGGAATACTTGCTGCACCAATTACAAACATTGCCTTTTCTCAAGTCGATGCACGCGTTCTTCCGAAATCTGATCCCGCTGCAATCGCATCAGCAGTAATTGATGAACGCTTCACTGGGCTCGAAGGAAGCCCTATTGAAGTAGTAATTCCAAATGGCGCAGGTAAAGAGATTGAAATAAATAATTTCTTGGCTCGCGTACAAGGTGTCTATGGGATTTCGCGCGTAGGACAAATTGAATACTT
>CAITAV010000115.1 GCA_903890345.1 uncultured Actinomycetes bacterium | reverse complement strand
TGAGGAATAACTGCTCCACCAAGTTGTGGTGCTTGCATATTGTCGAATTCATCGCGCAGCGCTTTTCTACTCTTTGGTTTGCGCTTACTGCTCTTGCTTTGATTCTTTCCAAATGCACCGCCGGCACCACCACGACCGCCACCACGATTTGGTCCGCCGCCTGGACGACCGCCTGCAGCAGGTGCACCGCCGCCAGTAGTTTTATAAGGACTTGAATTTGCTGCACCAGTAGATGGTGCACCAGTACGTGGTGGGAAATTACCTGTTGAAGGTGGACGTGGTGAAGATGGTCGCGCTGCAAAACCTGGACGTACAGAACCAGGACGTGGTCCTGACATTCCTGAACGCGGTGCACCTGGTGCACCAGTTGGACGTTGTGGTGGACGCGGAACTACGCCACCAGTTGAAAATGGATTGTTACCAGGACGTGGTGGACGTGGAACTGCGCCACCAGTAGAAAAAGGATTGTTACCAGGACGTGGTGTCGCTGACTTCTTTGTTGCATCAGTAGGTGCAGGAGTTTCAGCACTTGGTGCAGGTGTATTTACTTGCGGTGGCGCAATTGATTCTGCGCGAGAAGCCTTGAGCGCCTCGAGATCAACACCGAGTTCTGCGGCTAATTCAGCTGCAAGTTCTGGATTAACTTCCTTGGGTGCTTTCGCTGCAGACTTTTTCGCTGCTGCTTTCTTTACTGGCTTTTTCTCTTCTACTGGCTTTGCATCCGGATACATCTCTATGAGACGTCGTACAACGGGTGCTTCTACAGTTGATGATGCTGAACGAACGAATTCGCCCATTTCTTGGAGTTTTGCAAGAACAACCTTGCTCTCCATACCGAGTTGTTTTGCCAACTCATGTACGCGGACCTTTGACACAGTTCTCCTGTCTTGGCCCGCAATCTCTTTTTCTAGATATTGATCTAGGGGATGCGAGCCTTAGTTGTAAAGCCTCATAATCTGAACGAGCTCATTTGAGTTTCATATCTTTCGCATCCAATTCGTTTGGTTGTTCCGTTAGCTTTAATGCGTATTTAAATGCGCCTCGAGAAATCGCAGTTGCTAAGCAACTCTGATGTACCCAAGCGCCTCTTCCAGGAAGTGATTTTTTGTCATCCAGGACAAGAGCCCCATCAATACAAACCACTCTCAAAAGAGATGTCGGACTCGATTGCTTTCGGCACGTGATGCATGTTCGTATCGAATTGATACTCACTGCCTCTGCCAATCACTCGAATTCAACAGGCTTACTGTACCGCTTGCGCGCTCCTTTGTAGAAATTCTCACTCAGTTGCAGGCGTATCAGGATGGATATCTATGCGCCAGCCAGTAAGTCTGGCCGCTAAGCGAGCGTTCTGCCCATCTTTACCAATCGCTAGTGAGAGTTGGTAATCCGGAACTGTCACCTTTGCACTTCGCGAAAGAAGATCGGTAACTTCAACTCGAGAAACTTTTGCTGGTGCTAAAGCATGTGCAACAAAAACTGCTGGGTCTTCTGACCAATCAACGATGTCAATTTTTTCTCCATGTAACTCATCCATGACGGCACGTGCACGCGAACCGACAGGCCCAATGAGTGAACCTTTAGGACTCACTCCAGCACGATGTGTGCGCACTGCAATTTTTGTGCGATGACCCGCTTCGCGAGCAATAGCCATAATTTCTACAATTCGATCAGTAATTTCAGGGACTTCAAGTGCGAACAATTGTTTAACAAGTGCTGGGTGCGACCTGGAAAGCATTACTTCTGGTCCCTTTAAACCTTGCTTAACTTCAACTACAAAACATTTAATCCGATCACCATGTTGATAAATTTCACCAGGAACTTGTTCTTGAGGTGGAATTTTTCCTTCAACGCGACCCAAATTCACATGAATCATCTTTGGATCTCTACCTTGCTGTACAACGCCAGAAACAACATCACCAACAGAGGCTGTGAACTCTCCGACGATATCGGCATCATTTACCTCACGCATTTTCATCTTAATAACTTGGCGCGCAGTCGAAGTTGCAATACGCGCAAATCCTTCGGGTTCGTCACTATCTTCAGAGATTTTCTCACCGAGTTCGTTAAAGGTTGGAACAAGTATTTGAATTTCACCAGTTTCGCGATCTAGAAATGCTCTTGCCTGTCGTTTCGCTTCTGGAATTTCGTTATAGGCAGTAAGTACTCCGATTTCAATTGCTATGACAAGTTGCTCAAAGGATATTTCTTTCTCGGAAGTTAACGCCGTAAGCGCTGCAATCTCTACATGCATTAGAGATCACCTTTTCGATTGAATTCTATTTCTACTGTCGCACGTTTTACATCTGCAAACACAACAGTATGTTCTTTAGATTTACCCTTGATGTCTTCAATCAAAATTACATGAGCATCTTCTACGGCAGTAATTCTTCCGTTTACAACTGAACCATCTAGCTTTGTAACTTTAACTAATCGCTTAAGATTTTTGTGCCAGTGACGAGGAAGGGTTAAAGGCCGGTCAACGCCCGGCGAAGTTACTTCCAAGGTAAATGCAGTTTCACCCATGAATTCCGCAGAATCTAAGAGTTCTGAAATATCTCGAGAAACACTGGTCACTTGATCCAAGTTAAGTGGAGTCTGACCATCGACAATGCACGTAATAATTCTGTGGTTGCCGGGCGAGAGAACATGTACATCTTCAAGAAAGAAGCCAGCGCTTTCAACAGCTGGTTGTACTAGCTCAGTTATTTTTTCACTGAGAGACATTTTGTTCTTCTTTCTATTAAGTTGTAGGCAAATAATAACCTGATATTTCTAAACTTACCAATTCGTTACAGTGTCTATTCCCACTTTCAGAATGAGTGCAAGAGTTACAAGAAGAAAAACCTTTCGAATCAAGGTGGAGCCACCACTAATTGCCAAGCGCGCTCCCATCAATCCCCCGACGATATTCGCTGCTGCCAACACCAGTGCTACCTGCCAAATAATTGCTCCGTGAAACCCAAAAACCAGTATTGCTCCTAAGTTTGTTGAAACATTAACCACCTTGGCGATTGCAGATGCGCTTAAAAATGCGAAACCCAGGTAAATCAAAGTCAACATCAAAAATGAACCTGTACCAGGTCCAAAAATGCCATCATAAAAACCAATTACTAGCCCCGCAAGTGCAGAAATTGAAAAGCGCTTCTTTGTTTCATGGCGAAGTAGTTCTATCGCACCGAGATCTGGCTTTCTCCATGTATAGATTGCGACAGCCACAAGCAGAATAAAAACTATTGGTCGCATCGATTGCGTCGGAATTTTTGAGGCGCTGAGTGCTCCTAGAACCGAACCAAAAAAAGCTGGAATAGCCATAGATGCTAAGAAATTTGCATCTGTTTTGACGCTTCGCCTATACATCAGCGCAGATGCGCTTGTACCAAAAATTGATGCAACTTTATTGGTGCCCAACACTTCAACAGTGCTCGCCTGCGGCAATCCAATTAAAAGTGCGGGAAGTTGTATTAGACCACCACCGCCGGCTATCGCATCAACTAATCCCGCGCTGAATGCGGCAAGAATTAGGAAGAAAATAGTTGCTTGAGAAATATCACCAAACATGGATTAGGAGAGCTTTGAAAGTATCGATGTGATGTTTTTAACGGCGTCAGCAACGCTACTTTCGGATTTTTCTCCACTCTTTCTCACGCGAATTTCAACGTTACCTTGTTCCAAGGCCTTTCCGACAACGATGATTATCGGAATACCAATTAACTCTGCATCTTTAAACTTAACGCCAGCACTTGGATCTCTGCGATCATCGAGCAAAACGGTTATGCCTAATTTTTCCAATTCCACGCCAATATTTTCTGCAACATCAAAGGGTTTGTCTTCCTTTCCTGTTGCAACAATATGGACTTTCGCGGGTGCTACTTCAATTGGCCATGAAAGACCGATTTCATCATGTGTTTGTTCTGCAACAGCGGCAACCGCACGCGAAACGCCAATTCCATATGAACCCATTGTCACTACTTGCGCTTTTCCGTTTTGATCTAGAACCGTTAGATTCAATGCCTGCGCATACTTGCGACCTAATTGAAAGATATGTGCAATTTCAATTGCACGGTCAATAATTACAGGCGCTTTGCAAGATGGACATAAATCACCCGCACGAACCTCTGCAGATTCAACATATGCATCAACTGTAAAATCTCGTCCATTAACAACGTTTCGAGCATGACAATTTTTCTTATTGGCACCAGTCACCCAAGAAGTACCTGGAGCAATGCGTGGATCGGCGTAGAGGGTTATTCCAAAACTCTTAGCATCTTGTGGCCCGATGTAACCTTTAACAAGTTTAGGATGCTTGGCAAAATCTTCTTCTTCAAAAATTCTTAGTTCTGAGACGCCGATTAAATTCGCTTGTAAACGTTTGATATCAACTTCACGATCTCCGGGAACCAATACAGCAATTGGTTTGTTATCGGCCATCAACATAACATTTTTTAGCGTGTCAGCGCCTGTGTATCCCCCACCGTATTGTGAGTTGAGGACTTCAACTAATGAATCAATCGTTGGTGTATTTGGAGTGTCTAACACTTCTAGTGCTGGGAAATCTTTGTGTGCAGGTGCATCAATAATTGTTTTCATTGCTTCAACATTTGCTGCATAGCCACATTTTTCGCAGAGAACATATGTATCTTCACCTGTTGGACATGGAGCTAAAAATTCTTCAGATTTTGAACCACCCATGGCACCGGCCATTGCGCTGACAATGTTGTAACTTAAACCCAGACGTTTAAAAGTTTTTACATATGCGTCACGATGTTTCTTATACGAAAGATCCAGGCCAGCATCGTCGATATCAAAAGAATAAGAGTCTTTCATTACGAATTCTCGGCCGCGAATGATTCCACTTCGTGGGCGAGGTTCATCACGATATTTTGTTTGAATTTGATAGAGCGAAAGTGGCAAATCTTTATATGAGGAGTACTCGCCTTTGACCATCAAAGTGAACATTTCTTCATGTGTTGGGCCTAATAAATAATCCGCACCTTTGCGGTCTTGGAGTCGAAATAGTTCTGGTCCGTACTCACTCCAACGATTTGTCTCTTCATAAGGCTCTTTTGGAAGCATCGCAGGGAAGTGAACTTCCTGAAATCCTGCAGCATCCATCTCTTCACGAACAACTCTTTCAATATTTCGAAGAGTTATATATCCAAGTGGTAACCAAGAATAAATCCCTGCTGCAATTCGTCTGATGTATCCGGCGCGAACTAAGAGTTTGTGGCTTGCGACTTCAGCATCAGCTGGATCATCGCGCAATGTGCGCAAAAAGAGTGAGGACATTCGCAACATGGTGCGAGCCTACCTGAGGGATGGCGTGAGTTGTGTGAGGTTAGTGAACATCAACGGATGGTTCGCCCGAAGCGACACCCGCGGCTTCCATTTCATCGGCTAAGCGCATTGCTTCTTCGATGAGTGTTTCAACAATTTGTGCTTCTGGAACAGTTTTAATTACTTGACCTTTAACAAATATTTGTCCCTTGCCATTGCCAGATGCGACGCCAAGATCTGCTTCGCGAGCCTCGCCTGGACCATTAACAACACAACCCATAACAGCAACACGTAGTGGCACTGTCATACCTTGCAAACCTGCTTGAACTTTTTCAGCCAATGTATAGACATCTACTTGCGCACGACCACATGATGGACATGAAACGATTTCTAATTTTCTTTGACGCAAATTAAGAGATTCAAGAATGGAAATACCAACTTTTACTTCTTCTACCGGAGGCGCTGATAGAGATACCCGAATTGTGTCTCCAATTCCTTCAGCGAGCAGAATTCCAAATGCAGTTGCTGACTTAATAGTTCCTTGAAAAATCGGACCAGCTTCTGTAACACCTAAGTGCAATGGATAATCACACTTTGATGCCAATAAACGATATGCATTTACCATTATCACGGGATCGTGATGTTTGACAGAAATTTTAATATCTGAAAACCCATGCTCTTCAAAGAGGCTTGCTTCCCACAATGCCGATTCAACTAGTGCCTCAGGAGTTGCTTTTCCATATTTAGCAATCAAACGGGGATCAAGAGAGCCTGCATTTACACCGATGCGAATTGGAATTCCTGCATCGCCGGCAGCCTTTGCAACTTCTTTAACTTTGTCGTCAAATTGTTTGATATTTCCAGGATTAACGCGAACAGCTGCGCAACCAGCATCAATTGCAGCGAAGATATATTTAGGTTGGAAATGAATATCTGCGATTACTGGAATTTGAGATTTTTTAGCAATCTGAGCTAACGCATCTGCATCATCTTGACTTGGGACAGCCACTCGAACTATCTGACATCCCGATGCTGTGAGTTCGGCAATTTGTTGAAGCGTTGCATTCACATCAGCAGTCAAAGTGGTGCACATAGATTGCACTGAAACCGGAGAATCACTACCCACACCAACTTTTCCAACCATTAATTGCTTAGTCTTTCGACGCGGCGCAAGGGTGGGTGGTGGAGCTGATGGAATTCCGAGATCAACCATGTCTTTATTCTGCCCTAATTCTTTTTAAGTTGCGACATGAGCGTTATAAATTCACTTGTACAGGATTGACGATATCTGCAGCCAAGAGCAGAACCGTCAGTGCCGCAAGCACAATGAAGACAAACATTGTCACTGGCGCCAACTTATTTACGTTAATTCCTTCGGGGCGAGCTCTTCCTCGAATGCGAGCAATGAGTGCTCGAATTTCATCAGCTATTGCAACTGCCATATGTCCACCATCTAGTGGAAGTATTGGAAGCAAATTAAATACACCTACAAAGAAATTTAGGCTGGCAATGATCAATAAGAATGTTTGAATTCTTTCTGCATTGCTTAAACCTTCAGAGCTAACTGCTTGTCCGGACACTTGTGCAATACCAACGATTCCAACAAGACCATTTGGATCTCTCTCGGTTCCAGAAACTGTGGCACCCCATAGCGCAGGAATTTTCGATGGTAGCGAAATAATCGCCTTAACGCTGCTACTCATAAAATCCCATGAAACAAGTGCTGAATTTTTTATCGATGTAAAGGGTGCGTCTTTGACTAGTTCAAAGCCATTTACTACTCCAAGAAATCCGTATTCTTTACCTTCAACAACTCTAGTTGCAGGGATTACCGAAAAAGTTTGTACTTGTCCGTTTCGCTCAATTTCAATGATGAGTTCTTTGCCAGCTGACGATCGAATAACTTCAACATCTTTGGCCCAGTTATTAACGGGTATCCCGTTGAGCGAAGTGATGACATCTCCAACTTGTAAACCAGCTAGCTGCGCAGGCGATCTTGGATCCGTATCTGTACATGCAGCATTAACTTGTGGAACGCAGGGAGATATTTGTGTAATTGTGGTGGTTGGTTTTGCCGTACCAATACCTGCAAAAATTATAAGTAAGATTACGAAACCTAATACAAAGTGCAGAAACGAACCCGCACCAAGTACTACAAGTTTGCGGCCTGAACTAGCTTTATAAAACGCACGCGACTCTTCTCCCGGCGGCATTTCATCGGTTGCGGTCATTCCTTCAATTCGGCAGTAACCTCCCGCAGGAATAGCTTTAATTCCAAACTCTGTTTCACCGCGGGTATAGGACCATAATCTTTTTCCAAATCCAAGGAAGAATTCACTTACTCGCATTCCGTATTTTTTGGCAGTGATGTAGTGACCAAATTCGTGAATCATTACGGAGAGCAGCAAAGCGATGACAAAAGCTAAAATACCAATAATTCTCATTAAGAAACCATTCGTTCTAATACTTCTCGGGCAACAGACTGCGCATCCTGCTCTATGGCGCTGACATCACTTAAATCTCGAATGGCGCTTGGAGTTGATCCACCAAGTCGTTGAACGCTTTGCTCTACACACTCCATGATTGATGTAAATGATATAGAGCCTTTTAGAAAAGCGTGGACTGCAACTTCGTTGGCCGCATTAAAAATTGCTGGCAATCCTCCCCCGAGTTCGCCGCAGCGCTTAGCTAATTCAATTGCTGGAAACTTTTCATGATCTATCGGTTCAAAATTCCATGCATGTTTTTGTTTCCAATCCATTGCTGGAGTTGCTGACTTTAAGCGATCAGGCCAATTGATTGCATAGGCAATTGGGCCCTTCATATTTGGCGGACTCGCTTGAGCAATTGTGGCACCGTCTATGAATTCCACCATCGAGTGAATTACTGATTCTGGATGAATGACTGCTTCAATTCGAGAATATTCCATTTTATACAGATGGTGGGCTTCAATAATTTCATGAGCTTTATTCACAAGCGTTGCAGAATTTACTGAAATTACAGGACCCATTGACCACGTCGGATGTGCCAACGCTTGATCTATTGTTACCGAAGATAAATCTTTGCGTTCACGAAATGGTCCACCAGATGCTGTAAGAATTAACTTGGAAACCTCATCTATTTTGCCCGACATGAGACATTGCCATAATGCGCTGTGTTCTGAATCCACTGGAATGATCTGATTTTCTTTTGCAAGAGACATAACCAAATCACCAGCAGCAACAAGAGATTCTTTATTTGCAAGCGCTAAACGATTTCCAACTTTTAGTGCACTCAATGTTGCTGCTAAGCCAATAGAACCAGTTATTGCATTGAGAACGACGTCGCATGTAATTGATGCAACCTGTGCGGCCGCATCGGGTCCATCAATGACTGTGACACCCGGCAAGGCTTCGCGTATGAGTTCCGCATTGTGGATCGTACCGATGACACCAACTTCAAATTTTTTGGCTTGTTCAATTAATACACTTGGGTTATTACCCGCAGCAGTAATACCAACAACCTTGAACTTTCCTGGATTGGATGTGACTAATTCGAGAGCCTGCATTCCAATAGAACCTGTTGAACCAAGAATCACCAGGTCTCTCATGTGGATATCTTCTCACGGCCAAAGTAGACTGGGAAAATGAGCACACCAATTACGCCAGTTGAGCAAAAACGTAAAGTCATCACCGCGATTCCAGGTCCGAAATCGACGGAAATTATTGCTCGCAGAGCCGCAGCAGTTTCGGCATCACTTGGTATGTCGATGCCAGCTGTTATTGAACGCGCTGGTGGCGGAATCTTGGTAGATGTCGATGGAAATCACATTATTGATCTTGGCGCAGGAATCGCTGTTGTAAACGTTGGAAATAGCGCACCACGTGTTGTTGAAAATGTTCAACGACAAGTTGAAGCATTTACACATACATGTTTTATGGTTGCGCCTTACCTTGGATACATCGAAGTATGCGAAGCGCTTAACCGTTTAACTCCCGGAAAATTTGCGAAGAAATCTGTATTGCTCAACTCGGGTGCAGAAGCCCTTGAAAATGCAGTCAAAATTGCGCGTTCATTCACAAAGCGTCAAGCGATTGTTGTCTTCGAACATGGGTATCACGGCCGCACAAACCTAACTATGGGTATGACTGCAAAAAATATGCCGTACAAAGATAGCTTCGGTCCATTTACTCCAGAAATTTATCGCATGCCAATGGCTTACCCATATCGCTGGGAAGGCGGAGCAGCCGCTTGTGAGAAAGATGCACTAGACGTTGTGATTCATAAAATGGATAAAGAAATTGGCGGAAAGAATATTGCGGCAATTGTGATCGAACCAATCCAAGGTGAAGGTGGATTTATCGTTCCACCTAAGGGCTTCATGCCTGGTTTAGCGAAGTATGCAAAAGATAACGGTGCACTTTTTATTGCAGATGAAGTACAAACTGGTTTTGCTCGCACTGGACAGATGTTCGCTTCTGAGGATGAAAATCTTGAACCAGATTTAATCACCACTGCCAAGGGCATTGCTGGTGGATTACCACTTGCAGGCGTAACTGGTCGTGCAGATGTCATGGATTCAATTCATGCAAGTGGACTAGGTGGCACATACGGTGGCTCACCAGTTGCATGTGCTGCAGCACTAGGAGCAATTCAAACCATTGAAGAAGACAAGCTCGTTGATCGCGCAAAGAAAATAGGCGCAATCATGAGCGATGAACTCAATAAAATGAAAGCAAAGCATTCAATCATCGGTGAAGTTCGCGGTCGTGGAGCGATGCAGGCGATCGAACTTGTAATCCCTGGCGGCACAGAACCAAATACCGCCGCCCTTGGAAAAATTGTTAAGTACTGCCAAGAAAAAGGTGTCCTAATTCTGACTGCCGGAACTTATTCGAACGTGATTCGTTTAATTCCACCACTAGTTATTCCTGAAGATTTATTGCGAGAAGGTTTATCTATTCTTGATGAGGCTTTAGCAACTATCTAACTAATTAGCGATCTAATAAGTTCTGAGTTGGTGAGTAAGGCTTACCTGATCTGCGCTTTGCAATTGCACTTAACGCTTCAAGTACGACACGGTTGGCAAGTATTGCTGTGATATCTGCGCTATCAAATGGTGGCGCAACTTCGACAACATCAATTCCAACTACTGGTAGTTCTAAGCAAATACGGCGAACTGCTTCGAGTAATTCACGACTCGTCATTCCACCAGGTTCTGGGGTTCCTGTTCCGGGAGCCATGCCTGGATCTACAACGTCAATGTCTACAGATAAGAAAACGCCATCGCATTGATCAGTCAGCGTTGCAAAAGATTCATCAAGTACAACATTTAAACCACGATGATGAATTTCTGTCATTTCATAGCTGCGCATTCCTTGATCGCGCATCCACTTCAGGGTTTCATCCCCTGGCCAATAACCACGCAAACCTAATTGCAAGAATTTATCACCGCGAACCGCACCAGATTCGATAAGACGGCGCATCGGTGTTCCATGTCCTTCTAGTGCTCCAAATTGTGAATCACCAGTATCGGCGTGTGCATCAAAGTGAATCATCGAAATTTTCCCAAGCCCACGATGTGCTGCAATACCGGCAACATCAGCTGAAGCGATTGAATGATCTCCACCTAGAATTACAGGAATTATTCCGGCACGTGAAATTTTCTCAGTAGCAACGGCCAACATTTCAAGAGATTTCTTTAAATCTCCACCCGGCATTAATAAATCTCCAGCATCTAAAACCTTTAAATCTTTAAGGCCATCTGTACGAAGTGCCATGTGTGGACGTTCGCCATCGTGTGGCAAATAATCTCCGCCACGAATTGCTTGGGGACCAAACTTTGCGCCAGATCTGTGGGATGTTCCGCTATCAATTGGCGCACCCACAATAATTACATCGGCACCTTTATATGTTTTAGGATCATCGAGATCACATTCACCTATGCCGAGGAAAGTGAATTTTGGACCATACATATTGCCAAGGTTTGCCATGGGTAGAGAATACTTCTAATTAATTAAGAATCGAAACCTAAACCGAGCCGATCTAAGAGTTTAAGCCAGAGATTTCGCTTGCCATCATGCTCATCGGCGTAATTAATCGACCATTGCGTCAGGCGAATGAAGAGAAATCTAAATGGTTCTGGCGGAAATGGAAGTGGCTTTCTACGAACCATTTTGAGACGAGTTCGTTCTGTATCTAATCCATCTACAAGATCTAACATTACTTGTGCACCGAATCGAGTGGATGCAACACCAAGACCGGTAAATCCAAGAACATATGCAACACGGTTTCGATACGCGCGTCCCCAAAATGGTGAGAAGCGAGAACACGTATCAATTGCTCCACCCCAACCGTGAGTGAATTTAATTCCTTTAAGTTGCGGGAAAGTTTCTAAAAAGTCTGCTGCCAAGTATGCATAAGTTTCTGCATCTGTTTCATACTCTTGGCGCGCTTTGCCTCGGAAGTGATAAATGGCGTCATAGCCACCCCACAAGATTGCTCCCTCAGAAGTTACGCGGTAATAATGAAATTGATTTCCAGCCTCTGACAAACCTTCTTTACCGCTCCAGCCAATTGCCTTCCACTGTTCTGGCGTTAGTGGTTCTGTAACAACTTGAAAGTCATAAACCGGCACAACGTATTTGCGTGCGCGCTTAATGAGGGATTTAAATATATTTGTTGCTAGTGCAACTTTGTCCGCATAAACACTTCCATACGGTGTGTGAACAATAATTCCATCGCTTGTACGTTCCAGCCACTCTACTTTGCTGTTTTCATAAATTTTAACTCCGAGTTTAAGACAAACTTTTTCCAAACCCCATACCAATCGAGCTGGATCTACAAGGGCAGTGCCATCTGCATCCCACAGTGCACCTTTATAAATTGGTGAATTAACTCGTGCCTGAACTTCGGCTTGGGTTAAGACTTCAACATGATCTCCGTATTGATTGCGAAGATCAGCTTCTTCCTTCATGCCATCTAATTGCCAATCCTTTACAGCGATACGGAGTTCACCCGTACGTTGCCAATCACAATCAATTCCGTATTTCTTGATGGTCTCTTCAATTTCATTGAAGTTCTCGCGCCCCATGCGTTCAAGATCTTGCATGTCATTTTTGAATCGGCTATATCCGTTGAGAAATCCGTGAGTAAGCGATGAGTTACAGAATCCACCATTTCGTCCGGACGCGCCGAATCCAGTTTCGCGTTGTTCAACAATGATGACTTCACGTTCTGGATTGCGCTCTTTTGCTAATAGCGCAGTCCAGAGACCTGTGTAACCAGCTCCGACAATGCAGAGATCCGTTGTCACATCTCCAATAAGAGTTGGATGTGGTTCTGGTTCAAGTGGATCTGCATCTAGCCAATAAAGTTCTGGCTGCATTACGGAGAGGTGCTTAAGAATATGAGGGTCGATGTCTGACATCGCGCTATCCGGCCTTAACCGGAATCACCCCTTCAATCACAAATCGTAGTTGGCCCGGGTCCTCCGGAGTCCTAACCCCATAGTGCAGATCTTTGATAACAATCTGTAGTTCGCTATGGCTTGCCTAAAGATTAGCGGGCTTTTCTCCGACTGACAAGTTGCCCCGCTATTACGATGAATAAAGCTAAGAAAAACATTGCAGAACCAATTACGTTCGCTTGTGGGGGTATTCCACGCGCAGATGCAACGTAAACAAACTTAGGAAAAGTTGTGAGAGTTCCAGAGTTAAAGTTAGTAATAATAAAATCATCGAATGAAAGGCTAAACGCAAGAAGGGCGGCACCGGCAATGCCAGGTGCAACTAATGGAAGAGTTACTTTTCTAAAAGTTTGAAATTCATTTGCATAGAGATCCATTGCCGCTTGTTCCAGTCGCGGATCCAAACTTGCAATACGAGCTTTAACCGTTACAACCACGAAAGAAATACAGAACATCACATGTGCAATTACCACGGGCCAAAATCCTGGGTTGATTCCAAGATTTAGGAACATCGCCAACAATGAGGCTCCGAGAACAACTTCAGGCGTTGCCATTGGTAAGAAAATTAGCGTGTTTGTTGTGGATCGACCTTTAAATTGATGGCGACCAAGTGCAAAAGCAATTAATGTTCCAAGAAACGTTGCGGCCACTGTAGAAATTAATCCAACACGTATGGAGTTGCCAAGTGCCAAACAGACATCTGGTGCCCCACAAGGATTTTGCCAATTGCCTAGTGTGAAACCCTTCCAAACAAGATTGCTCTTTCCGCCATTATTAAATGAGAAGGCAAATGTGTACGCAACCGGAATAAAAAGGTAAGTAAATCCAAGAACCATGTACACGCGTATGAGATTTTTACGAAACCACCATGTGATTCTCATACAAGTTCCTCGGTTCCGGCCTTGCGGATATAAATTGTTACCAAAATCAAGATCGCTGCCATCAATGTAAATGAAAGCGCGGCAGCGGTTGGATAATCCACAATCTTAAAGAATCGAGATTCAATTACGTTACCGAGCATCTTTGTGTTTGGATTTCCCAGAATAGCCGCATTGACGTAATCACCTGCTGCAGGAATAAAAGTAAGAAGAGTTCCAGCAACAACTCCAGGCATGGAAAGTGGCAAGGTTACTTTTCTAAATGTTGTGAATGCATTCGCATATAAATCTCCCGCTGCTTCCATCGTGCGCGGATCTATTCGCTCCAAACTTGCATACAAAGGCAAGGTCATAAAGGGTAAAAAGTTATACGTCATACCCGTCACAACTGCGAAAGCACTTGCCGTGAGAGATGTATTTTCCCCAATGATGTGTATTCCACGAAGTACTGCGATAACCGGTCCTTCTTCGCCAAGAATCTGCTTCCAAGCGATTGTGCGGAGCAAAAATGATGTAAAAAATGGAGCAACAACTAGAACGAGCAATAAATTCTTATATTTTCCAGATTTAAATGCAATGCCGTATGCCAACGGATAAGCGATGGCTAAAGCTAAAACTGTCGCTAAAAAAGCATAAATAAATGAACGGCTGAATTGCTCTTTGTTATCTAGAAATGCATCTACGTAATTTGCAAATCTGAAAGTTTGTTCGTAAGACCCAGTATCACCATTTGCAGTTGGAGTTTGTGTAGATGTTCGAGCAAGGTTAGCGATTGGCAGAACAAAGAATGTAAAGAGCCAGATAATTCCTGGTGCAAGCAACAAATAAGGAAGTAATGATCTCTTCTCTTTAAGGGAACTTACTTTAGAACCCGCTGCGTGCAAAAAGGCCATTACTCTTCATCCGCATGCACTTCAGAACCAGCGAATGCATCTTCGCGACCATCAAGGGCAAATGTAAATACAGGTTCCCATGAAAGTGTTACCGGATCACCTTTTTCCAATGGTGGAACTCCATCATCATTTTGCTCAAAGACCATAAGTTCTTGCTTCCAAGGCATTTCAATTTGGTACTGAGTGCTTACGCCAATGTATGAAGCATCAGAAATGACTCCACCGGTTAGAACATTTCCAGACATCGCTGTGCCGGCAGGTTGAATACGAATCTTTTCGGGGCGAATGCCAGCTAGAACTGAAGAGTCTTTTGCATGGCTGCGATTCTTATTAATCTTAATTTTTTGACCGAATACGTCAACCACATGGTTATCGCCATCATTGCCCTCGATGCGACCTTCGATCAGATTTGATTGACCGAGAAAGTTCGCGACGAATGCTGTCTTCGGATTGTCATACAAATCAGCAGGTGTTCCCATCTGCTCAACTTTTCCTTCATTCATTACAGCAATCGTGTCAGCCATAGTCATGGCTTCTTCTTGGTCGTGTGTGACGTGCACAAAAGTGATTCCTACTTCAGTTTGAATCCACTTTAATTCGATCTGCATCTGACGACGCAATTTAAGGTCAAGCGCGCCAAGTGGTTCGTCCAACAGTAATAGCGCAGGGCGGTTTACGATCGCGCGAGCAAGTGCAATGCGCTGTTGTTGGCCACCAGATAACTGGAGAGGTTTGCGCTGGGCTAAGTGCGGTAATTCAACGAGATTTAAGATTTTATCTACAGCTTCTTTAACATCTTTTATTCCACGGCGGCGCAAACCAAACGCAATATTTTCATATATTGAGAGGTGTGGAAACAATGCATAGTTTTGAAAAACGGTGTTGACAGGACGTTGGTACGGACGTGAATGTGTGATGTCAGTAGTGCCGATATGAATACTTCCCTGAGTTGGTTCTTCTAAACCTGCGACCATTCGAAGAGTCGTGGTTTTTCCACAACCTGATGGACCAAGGAGTGCGAAGAAAGAACCTTCTGGAATCGTCAGCGTCAGATCATCAACTGCAGTGAAATCTCCGAAAGATTTTGTAACGTTAACAATTCGAAGATCACCACGAGTCGATGATGAAGCATCAGCCATTAGTTGCCGGCGGCTTCCTGGAATGCAGTTGTAAATGAAGTTTCTTCAGCTGGTGTAAGACCGCGGAATACCTTCACTTGCTTAAGAGTTTCTGCGGTTGGGAAAATGAATGGGCTAGCAGCTAGTGCTGGATCAATCTTTTCCATTTCCGCTTGTGCGCCCTTAACGGGACAGATATACGTTACGTATGCAGCAACTTCTGCAGCAACTGCTGGATCGTAGTAATTATTAATTACCTTCTCAGCATTAGCTTTATTCGTTGACGTTGAAGGAATAAGCAAGTTATCACTCCACAGCATTCCGCCTGACTCTGGAATTGCGAACTCAAACTTGCCGTCATTTTCAGATGCAAGTTGGAAGACGTCTCCAGACCAGCCAATGACTGCAATTGCATCTCCACTAATGAGATCTTCCTTGTAATCATTTCCCTTAACTTGGCGGATAAATCCATCTTTAATCATTTTTGCTAAGTAATCAACCGCGTTCAT